>CAZBNY010000060.1:0-10573 GCA_964493235.1 uncultured Lachnospiraceae bacterium | reverse complement strand
CTAGGCATAGTTCAGGCGAGGAAGTGAATTCCTCGCCTGTTTTCGGTGTTAAGCCAAAGGCTTTAAGTTGAAATCTAAGATTTTAACTTATCTCTCTCGGTCTGGCCTTATATGTGATTTCTGTCCGTCGGACCGGAGGTTTGCTTACAGTTTCCTTCAGATTCCGCCTCACGATGAACACCCTTGCTGTTCAGCTATGCACTTCCCACTAACCGGGCATGTTAGGGACTTGCACCCGTTAGAGTGCGGCCGAGGGAAAAACAAAGCTCTCTCATGGAATAAACGCCATGAGGACCTGTTGTTCACGCCTCTGTTTATACTCGTCAAAATCATGGTTTTGACGAAAGATATCGACTTTATCAACACCCCTCAATATTCCTCTTTAACTATATTCCCTTGTCAGCGAGTTCAGCCACTTGTTCCCGTTCATTCTTATGAGACAGAATATCGCCTTCATTACCTCATCCAGCTTCATAAGCATAAATACCAACGGCACAGGCGAATGGAACACAAACGCCGCTATCACCGCTGATGGTATCGCTATGAGCCAGAGACATGATACCTCGGTCCTCATACAGAACTTTGTGTCGCCGGCTCCCCTGAGTATTCCCATTATCAGCGTCATATTCACCGAGCAGAATATCGTTATGAAGGCGAATACGGTTATTATCCGGTCCGCCAGAAGCTTAGTCTCCTCGGGCACCTTATAGAAGCCGATAAACTGCTTTTTTACGATAAGTATAAACGCGCAGGCAATGAGCCCCATTACGAAAGAAAGATTTCTAAGCACCTTAGCTCTTTCTACCGCCTTCTCCATGTTGTTCTCGCCGATTGCCACTCCAACCAGCACGGCCGAGGCATTGGCAACTCCCATTATCATTACCGTCGATAACTGCTGTATTACCCCGGCAATCGAGTTGGCCGCCACCGGGTCGCCGGCCACATATGTAATATGTCCGAGTATCGCGGCCTGAGTAGACGTCGCCAACGACCACATAAGCTCATTTATCACCACCGGAGTGCCGTTTTTAACAACGTCCCCGGCCAGCGTCCTATTATGTCTGAACATATCGCCTATCCTGAACTTGAGCCTCTTGTCAAAGGCAAGGACGTATATTACGGTTATGGCAAACTCGCCAAGTCTGGCTATCAGCGTAGCGACAGCCGCCCCTCTGATACCCATTGCCGGAGCTCCGAGATTACCGAAGATCAACACCCAATTCAAGAATACATTGGTAAAAAACGACACAACTGACGCTATGACAGATACTCTCAGTACCTCGATGCTCCTGAGCGCTGACAGCAACGTATTGCTTATGGCATATGTAAAATAGGCATAACCAAGTATACGGAGGTATTCGGAGCCTCTCATTATTATTTCGGCGTTGCTTGAATACACGCCCATTACCTTTTCCGGTATCGTAAGCACGATCAGTCCAAAAATTATTCCGACCGTAATTGCAAGCTTAAGCACAAAGGCAAAAATGTCCCTTATGGGTCTCATGTCGCCCTTTCCCCAATACTGTGCGCAAAGCACCGACGAGCCGCTCGCCAGTCCGAATGTAAGCACCTGAAGTATAAAAAACGGCTGATTCGCCAGTGACGAGGCCGACAGCAAAACTCCCGTATTATCTGCTCTGCCCAGCATCACCGTATCCATAAGGCTTGTCCCCAGTGTTATGAGGTTCTGCATAGCGATAGGCAGGGATATAGCAAAAATATTTCTGTAAAAATTTTCTTCCTTCTTCATATTTTTCACCTGACACATTATATATATCCAACAGTAAGACATTTTACCATAACACCGCGGCCTTTGCAATGTAATGTTTCCGCTTTACGTGATTCCCCGCTCTTTTTGACATTTAATTTTAATAAAAATGAGCTGATCCGTGCCGTTCAAGCACAAACAAAAAAGATATTCGTAAGAATACCTTTTTTTCAGCTATATGAGCTTATTATCAGTCTCGCTGTCGAAACCAGCTTAAAGCCTGAATCCATGCTTTTTTTCTGTATAAATCTGTGTGCCTCGGGCTCTGTCATGGCGCATTTTTCCATCAGGAGGGCCTTGGCCGCCTGAATGATCTGCCTTTCGGCCTCCGTCCTCTCCGGCTTAGACGGTATGTATCTTTTTTCTTTTATATTGATCAACATTCTAACGGAAGAAAGAAGGTCATTTTTCCTGATCGGCGCCGGGACCTTAAAAATCTCCTCATTTTCACAAAGCTCCAGCATCGCGTGGGGCGCGACTACAATTACGCAACCAATTCCGGCTATGTCATAGCTAAGGTCGTCGGCGGTCATATCAACGAGCTTATAGCCGCATATAACGATGCCGCCTCCCATGTCCCTTATTGAACGGATAGCCTCTTTTCCGGTCTTACACAGCTTTCTGGGAACAAAGCCGCCTGTTTCCAAAAGCTCGGCAATACGGTTTCGGTTATTGTCGTTTCCGAAAGCTATAACTATTCTATCCATACTGCCATACCCCCTTGTATCGACCCGAAATAAAACTCGCTATTTATTATAAAGCCCGCAAATTACCGTGTCAAACAAATTAACCTTGTCATAATGTTTTTTTATGAAAGATCCCTCATAATAAAATAATCCGGCAAATGCCAAAGGGCCGTAAATTAAAGTTCCTTTCTCCATCGTATGATCTTGTTTTCCAATATATTAATCAATGCCACCGCAAGCATAGCCACTGCCGAAAGCAGCACTATAGGCGCGAATACTCCGGCACCGTCAAGCTGTGTCATCATTCTCTTGCTGAAATAGCCAAGTCCGCTCTGCGCACCCAGCCATTCCGCTATTGCGGCTCCTATTACGCTAAGGGGTATGGACATTTTGATCGCTGAGAAAAAATTAGGCAGCGCCGTAGGCAGCTTAAGCGTAAAAAATATATCCTTTTTTGTAGCGCCATAGGTTATTATCATTTCCTCCATTTCCCGCTTCGTGGCCTTGAAGCCGTCAAACACGGTTATGGTTATTGGAAAGAACGTCATAAGTATAGTTACCAGCACCTTGCTCCATATCGAATATCCGAACCACAGTATAAATAAGGGCGCTATGGCCGTTGTCGGTATTGTCTGGGAGGCTATTACTATGGGATAGAGCGCCTTCTCGACCCTCGGGAACGAATCCATGCCAACCGCGAGCAGTATGCCAAGGACTATTGAGATCACCAGTCCGATAGCCGTAACTCCCATAGTCGCCGGAAGATGCACCGTAAAAAGAGTAACACGAAGCTCCCACAGCTTTTTTATCACCTGCACCGGAGTAGGCAAAATATATGAGGCGTCGATGCCCAGCGCCGCTGCCTCCCATATCATTATCAGCACAAACGTAAGTATGATCGAGGGCAAATTTATTTTATTTTTCATTTTCCACCCTTCCTTCTGAGCTTTGATATGAGCTGTTCCTTCAGGTCGGCTACCTCGGGGCGCTTCAGGTCCTCCCTTTTTCTCGGATAATCCATAGGCACCTCAATGCTCTCCATGCTTGAAAATGGTCTGTCCTGTATCACGAATATCCTTTTTGAAAGGAATACGGCCTCCTCAACGTCATGGGTTATGAATATTATAGTCTTGCCCGAGTCCTGCCACTGGCTGAGAAGCCATTCCTGCATATCGACCCTTGTCAGGTAGTCCAGAGCCGAAAACGGCTCATCAAGCATCAGCATATCGGCTCCCACCATCAGGGTCCTGGCAAAGGCGACCCTTTGCTTCATTCCGCCGGAAAGGTCCTTAGGATATTTGTTTATATACTCCAGAAGTCCAACCTGCTCCAGCGCCTCCTTGCAGGCCTTTTTCTGCTGCTCCTTTGGAACTCTCATTATTTCCATAGGAAGGCATACATTTTTTTCGATAGTCCTCCAGGGCAGAAGAAGGTCCTTCTGCGGCATAAACGAGCTGTAGTTTTTTTGTTTTTCGATTGGTACGCCGTTAAAAAAAATCTCACCGGACTGCGGCTTTTCAAGACCGTTGATAAGCCTGAAAAGCGTACTTTTGCCGCAGCCGCTGGCTCCTATTACCGAGACAAACTCCCCGTCCGAGACCGTAAATGACAGATCAGTCATCATCGGAAGCTCATCTTCTTCATATCGGAATGAAACATTGCGGAATTCCAGCATCTTTACATCTCCTTGTTAAAGGCCATATCCCAGAAGGCATATTCGTACCTGCCGCAGTTGACAAAAACCTGCTCGAGATACACGGCTCTCTCCTCCGTAATATTTTCGCCAAGCTCATTTACAAGATCAATTATCTCCTGTGTACTCTTTCTATAATCCTCGCATGAATATCCGTCTATCCATTCGCCAAAGGTCTCGTTTTCAAGCGCTCCCGGTATCCTCGTATGGTGTTCGCCTATATACTGATAGCTCCACGCGCAGCTAAGTACCGCCACAAGCACGTCCAGCGCGTCTCCCTTTGCGGCAATGTCCAGCATATAGGAAGTATATGACTGGTTCAGAAGCGAGGTCTTTGCCTCCGCCACCTCTTTGGGGGTTATGCCAAGCCTTGCCATATATTTTTTATGTATCTCCATCTCGCCGTCAAGGGTGTCCTTGACCATCATGGCGAAACGGCGCATTATGTCCTCTCTGCCGCTTTTTATTATTCCATAGGCAAATACCTTTGAATATTCCAGCAGGTATCTGTAGTCCTGTATCATGTAAAACCTGAATTTATCTATATCCAGATCGCCCTCGGCTATCCCCTTTACGAAGGGGTGCTCAAGATAGCTTTTCCAAAGGTCCTCTGTCGTTTTAAAAAGCCTGTCGGCCAGCTTCATATAATTCTCCTCCTATCAGGCTCTGCCGTAGAGCTTAGCCATGCTCTTGATTTTTTCAGCAAGCTTATCAGTGGCGGCTCCCTCTTTCATTCTCCATTTCCAGTTTCCTTCGGCGATTCCCGGAGTATTGATCCTTGCTCCTTCTCCAAGCTCCAGATAATCCTGCATCTGTGTTATGAACAGGTCCGCCACCGATGCCATTCCGCCCCTTATGACGCCGAAAACAAAGCCGCCTGAAATATTAAGATATTCCTCGGCAAATTTTATATCCTTTTTATCGCCCTTATCCTTCCACTCACGCAGAGTGGCGTTATCATGCGTTCCGCCGTAGCATACGCAGTTCTTCTCATATTTGTGGGGAAGATAATCGCTGTTATGGCTCTCGTCAAAGGCAAATTCCAGCACCTTCATACCCGGGAAGCCCGAATCCTTAAGGAGCTGCCGTACATCGTCCGTCAGTATTCCAAGGTCCTCGGCTATTATTTCCAAATTTCCGAACCAGCCCTTTATTCTTTCCAGAAACTCGATCCCCGGGCCCTTTCTCCAGCGTCCGTTTACAGCCGTTTTTTCTCCATACGGAACCGCCCAGTAGCTTTCAAGTCCTCTGAAATGATCTATCCTGATAACGTCGAACTGCTTTCTCGCTCCGTCTATTCTTCTTATCCACCAGCCATAGCCGTCGGCCTTCATCGCGTCCCAGTCATACAGCGGATTCCCCCAAAGCTGTCCCTCGGCCGAAAAATAATCCGGAGGAACTCCCGCTATCTCAACGGGTACGTTTTTTTCGTCAAGCTGAAAATTCTCGGGCGACGCCCAAACGTCAGCTGAATCTATCGCCGCATATATAGGAAGATCCCCTATGAATTTTATTCCTTTTTTATGGACATACCTTTTAAGTCCGTTCCACTGCTTATAGAAAAGATACTGTACATATATGTGGTAGCTTATCTCGTCCTTAAGCTCCTCTTTGAGCCTGTCCAAAGCCTCTTTTTTTCTGAGCTTTATATCCTCCGGCCAGTCGTACCAGGGAAGCTTGTCAAAATGCTCCTTAATGGCGGTATACAGGGCGTAGTCGTGTATCCATGTCACGTTTTCCTCCGCAAATGCGGCGACCTCCTCCTTCGCTTTTGAATACCCGTTTTTGTATACCTCCCTGAGTATTAAGGGCCTGTTTTTCAGGATCCTTTCGTAATCCACATCTCCCTTTCCCCAGTTTATCTTATCAAGGGCGTCCCTTGAAACAAGTCCGTCCTCCGCAAGCATCTCCAGGTCTATGAAATTCGGATTTCCGGCAAATGTTGACCAGCTTGAGTATGGTGAATTACCGCAGTCAGTCGGGCCTAACGGTAGTATCTGCCAATACTTTTGCCCGGCCTTTTCCAAAAAGTCCGCAAATTTATACGCTTCTTTTCCCATTGTGCCGATCCCGTATTTTGAGGGAAGTGAAAATATCGGCATTATTATTCCGCTTGCTCTTTCCATATTATCTCTCCGTTAAATTATTTTTATTTGAGTCCATTTTCCGCGCCTGTATCTTGTTGTAAAGAACGCCGCCCTTATGAACCAGTCTATTATCATGGCGATCCATACGCCGATCACCCCAAGGCCGAACCTACTTCCGAGCAGTATGCCAAAGCCTATGCGGATTATCCACATGGACGCCACGCTGATAAGCATTGTAAATCTCGCATCGTTGGCGGCCCTGAGCGTATTAGGCAGTGTAAAGGCTATTGGCCAGATCAAAACCGCGAATGAGCCGTGCAGCAGCAGTATTTGCTTCGCAAGCACGCTCGTCTCGGCTGATAGTCCATAGGCCTTCATTATAAGGGGTATAGCCAAAAATATCGCCATATTTACGATTAAATTCATTATGTAGGTCATAATAAGCATTTTCTTTGTGTAATATCTGGCCTGATCGTATCGTCCCGCGCCGACGCACCGGCTTATGACGGTCACGACAGCGTAACCCATTGCCATTCCGGCCATGACCTGGAACGTACATACGATATTTCCGACAGCGTTTGCCGCTACCGCTCTTGTTCCAAGGGTAGATACAAAGCTCAACAGCAGTATTTTGCCCAACTGGAACAGACTGTTCTCAATTCCGTTTGGTATTCCAATGCTGAGTATCCTCTTTACCATTCCGCCCTCAAGCCTTGGAGCAAAGCCCTTGCTCAGATGGACTGTGAGCGTCTGCTTTTTAAGCAGAGCGATTATAACAAAGGCCGCTACCATTCTCGATATGAGCGTGGGGATAGCTACGCCTTCCACGCCTCTGTGCAGGCCATAAATAAGAATGGCGTTTCCGCACACATTTATTCCGTTCATCAATATTGATGTATTCATGGATATTTTCGTATTTCCCATAGCCCTGAACATAGCCGCTCCGCAGTTATAGACCGCGAGGAACGGTATTGCGGCGAAAACTATAAGAAGATATGTATTCGCGTAAGCCTTTACGTCAGGCTCTATCTGTCCGAACAGGACATTCAGTATGAATCCCTTGCCAACATACATAACGAATGTAACAACCAACGACATAACAATAATAAGATTAAGCAGCTGGTCGCAGGTCTTGCAGGCGTCCTTCGGCCTTTTGCTTCCGAGATATTGGCCCGCCACTACAGCTCCTCCCGTAGCTACCGATGAGAATACATAGAACAGCAATATATTTATAGAGTCCACAAGAGATACCGCAGACACTGCCGCCTCGCCCACAGACGCCACCATTATGGAGTCAGCCATACCGACTAAAATAGATAAAAGCTGTTCTATAATAAGCGGGAATATCAGCTTTTTAAGGGCACTGTTTGAAAACAGCAGCTCATCTTCTTTTATTGAGTTTTTTAAAATTGCAGTCATTTCATCTTCCTCGATTCTAAACCTTGAATAAATCCGCAAATTGTTTATATTATACTCCAAATTTATAACAATTCCAACAGGTTTCGTTCATCTATTTTTTCCGCCATGAGAAATGAAATTAATTTTAAAAAGTTTTTATAAATCTATTGACAAAAGACAATATTGGTAGTACCATTGAATCAGGATAAAGATTGGTTCAACCATTTATTCTCATAAAGGTGGTACTCATATGAAACGATTTACAAATTCTATCACATTTGACATCATTTTGACTCCGTCAGAGATAGAAATCATCAGACGTTCTCAGGACATTGATGAGCTGCCTAAGGAAAGACGTTCCCGCGCTGTATTGGTTTGAACCATTGATTTAGCAACTTATAAAATTATAAATAAAAATATTGAAAGAGGGATCATTTATGAGACATTTTACAAATTCTGAAACATTCGATGTTAACTATTTATTTGAGAAACATGAGAACAACACAAAGAACAATTCTCACAAGGAACATTTCACTAAAGACAAGACATTTGACGTAGAGCTTCTTTTCGAGAAATAATTCACATCAATGATCCATGAATATGTTTTCCAATTCCCCATTTTAAAGGAAAACTCCCCCATTTAAATAAAGCTCCGGCTGATGCCGGAGCTTTATTCTAAAAAAGTAACAAGGAGCGTCTTATACGCTCCTTGTTTAGAGGGGATTCTGTTTCCTGTCAAAGTCCTTTTTTATTGGAGAACGATTCATAAGAAAGCATACCTATGACAGTTGTTACAATCATATCTCATGTACAAATTATAATACAATATTGTTTTTATGTCAATACAATTTTTGATATTAAAAAAATTTTACGCAAAAAAGCCCTGTTTGCCAGAGCCCTTTTATCAAATATATTTATCCATAGCGTCATAGTGCCTGTTAGTAGCTATTACACCTTTTTCCTCATCTCTTTCGAGCAGGCTTATGAGCATTTCCTTATGGAGAGCGGTAAGAATATCTCCTTCATTCTCTATAACGGTTTTCCTTGCCTTAAATATAAATTTCTCCATTGTTATGGACAGGGAGTTATTTATCAGCTCTATGAGCTTATTATTGGAGTATTTTGAAATTAGCATATGTACTTCCTTATCAATAAAGCTAGCCTTATCGCCCTCAGCGGCCGATACTCTGCTTAAAAGCTGCTCTACCTCCTCCCGCTTGTCATCGGTGAAGTTTCTGATCGCCAGCCTCATGGCCGCTACGTCGATGCCTCTCCTGAGCTGACAGATATCCTTATCATCTATCTGGTTCAATATAGACATCATATAAATCATTTCCTCGATCACTTTCTGCATTTCGCCTGTGAGATAATTTCCCGAGCCCTGCCTGCATGAAATAATGCCCATGCTGTCAAGAGTCCTCAGCGCCTCCCTGACACAGTTCCTGCTTGTTCCAAGCATCTCCGACAGTTCCCTTTCCGTCGGAAGCTTGTCCCCGATTTTGAGGTCGCCGTCGGCTATCCTGTCCTTTACGTATTTTGCTACTCTCTCGTACTTCGTCTCCTCCGGCGGATTGTACGCGATCACCTTTTTTGCTTCCTTTGTCTCTATATCCTCTTTCATAGTTTATCACCTTTTCAACATTTACTTGACTATATTTTAATGCATTTCTGCCATAAAAACAACAGAAAAAGAGGTTTAAAATTTATATCCGACGCAAAAAAGCCCACCACTTTTCAGTGATGGGCACACAAAGCACGAATTATTTAGCTGCCTTAGCAACTTCCTCAGCAAAGTTCTCCTCTTTCTTCGCAAGACCTTCGCCTGTCTCAAAACGTACCATCTTTTTAATCGTAATATCAGCGCCAACTTCTTTAGCTACTGACTCAATGTATTTCTTAACTGTTAAGTCGCCGTCCTTGACATAAGGCTGCTCAACAAGGCAGATTTCCTTCATTTCCTTGTTAAGTCTGCCCTCGATCATCTTCTCGATGATATTAGCGGGCTTCTTGGCATTCTTCTCATCGTTCATTGCCTGCTGAGTAAGAATCTCCTTCTCTTTAGCCATGAATTCAGCGGGAACGTCGTCAACCTTGATGAATTTAGGGTTAAGAGCCGCGATCTGCATAGCGACATTCTTGCCCATTTCCTCAACGGCATCTGTGGGGTTAGCGCAGCCGATCTCAATCATGACGCCGATCCTTCCGCCGCCGTGGATATAAGATACGATAGTGCCTGCCTCTTCCTTAACGTATTTCTCAAATCTTCTGATCTTAAGGTTCTCACCGATAACTGCGACCTTGCTGCTGAGAGCCTCAGCAACCGTAAATGATGTATCGAACTTCCAAGGCTCGGCAAGGAGAGTTTCAACATCAGCAGCCTGTGAGCCAGCGATATGCTCAGCGACCTGAAGAACATACTCTCTGAATACAGGATTCTTAGCTACGAAGTCTGTCTCTGAGTTTACCTCAACTACAACGCCAACGCTCTTGTCCTCTGCAAGATATGAAAGGCATACGCCCTCGGAAGCAATACGTCCGGCCTTCTTCTCGGAAGCGGCAAGACCCTTTTCTCTTAAATATTCAACGGCCTTTTCCATGTCGCCGTCTGTCTCAACAAGCGCCTTTTTGCAGTCAAGCATACCAACGCCTGTCATTTCTCTGAGTTCTTTAACCATGCTAGCTGTGATTGCCATGTCAATATACCTCCTAATTGATCACTCAGCGTCTGCGGGAGCCTCTTCGCTCTCCTCAGCAGCCGTCTCCTGCTCGCCCTGCTTAGCCTCGATAACCGCGTCAGCGATCTTTGAAGCGATAAGCTTTACGGCACGAATAGCGTCGTCGTTGCCGGGGATCACGTAATCAACCTCTTCGGGGTCGCAGTTTGTATCTACGATAGCAACAACGGGAATTCCAAGAATATGAGCTTCCTGAATAGCGATCT
>CAZBNY010000059.1:6882-10583 GCA_964493235.1 uncultured Lachnospiraceae bacterium | reverse complement strand
TGTGTAAAATCATCTGAATTTTCGCTTTTGTGCAATTTGCCAGTAGGCAAAAAAACGATAAAATTTTTAATATTTTTTCTTAAAAATCACGGCTTTTGTTTTCAAAACCGATAAAATTTGGTATACTGAACTTATACGATTTTTTGGAGTGGTCTTATGGATTTTTCAGAGGAGCTTTATATAGGGAAAAGCATAGCCGATGTCGGCTCCGTTGTTTATATGCTCAAAAACGGAGAGACGCCCGTTGGCGTTTTTTGTGTGTGTAAAAAGGATAACGGCAGGTTTTTGTATGAAATATTAAGCGCCCGCGAGCTGCTCAGGGAGAGAAACAAAGACAGATATACGGTCTGCGCAATAGCCGCCGGAAAACGCGAGGCCTTTGAGGTGCTCAGATCTATGGTGGAGGACAGACATGAATATTAAAAAAATTTCCACATTTATATGTGCTCTGTCGCTTGTTATGATGCTTCTTCTTAACGCGGTGTCGCTGGCTGTTTTTGGAAACATGGATTATTTTCGCAGGGAGTTTGAAAAATATAACGTAACTGACAATATTGATATGAAAATGGACGACATCATGTATGTCATGGACGAGCTGATGGACTATCTGCGCGACGACAGGGAAAACCTTGAAAACATAGTTACAGATGTAAACGGCGAGACACGGGACTTTTTCAGCGAAAGGGAAAAGATACATATGGCCGACTGCAAGGTGCTGTTTGACGCAGGCTTTTCGCTCAGGACCGTTTTTACTGTCGTGTTTGTTGTATCGGCGTTGGCTCTCGTGCTTATGAAAAGGTTTGACGCGAGAAGCCTGATAAAGGTTTCGGGCGTGATTTCAGCCGTTATTACCGCGGCGGCAGCGGCAGTCGGCATTGCGGCAATGATCGATTTTGACGCCTGCTTTGTCATGTTCCATAAGCTGTTTTTCAACAACGACCTGTGGCTTTTGGATCCTGCCGAGGACTTGGTCATAAACATTCTGGTCGAGCCGTTTTTCGCTGATATGGCGCTGAAAATAGCTGTTTACTGCCTTGTTGTGCTGGCTGTATTTATGGCTTTTGGCGCGGGTATTTATATTTCGGATAAAAAGAGGAGAAGGGTATGACAGCCATATTTAAAATATTAAAGTTCATAGGTCTGGCCCTGCTGTGGATACTGGCTGTTATATTGTTAGTTCTGCTGGTCGTCCTGATATGCCCTGTTTTTTACGAAATCAGGGGCGAAAAATACGATAAGGCCACGGCGTCGGCAAAAATAAAGCTGCTTTTGGGCATACTGAGTGTAAGGCTCGGATATGACGGCGAAAATGTTGATTTTAAGATAAAAATATTAGGAAAAGAGCTGAATCTGGGCAAAAAGGGAAAAAATGACGAGGCCGAAGCCGATGACAACAGACCGGCCGAAAAAAAAGATAAGCCTGAAAAAGAGGAAAAGCCTAAAGCGGAAAAAATTAAGGAAGAAAAACCCGAAGAAGAAAAACCCAAAGAAGAAAAACCTAAAGAAGAAAAACCTAAAGAAGAAAAACCAAGGCCGTCTGAAAAACCGAAGCCGCCAAGCCGGAGCGTTCCGGAAAGGAAAACGGAGCCGAAGCTCTCCGTCAGACCCGCCGACTGGGAGAACACAGAAGGCATACAGGGGGAGCCTGAGGTCAGAAGAATAAAGTTTTCTGAAATAAAGCCGCCGGAGAAAAAGCCTGATATTTCAAATATCGATGTAAGACGGGTCAAAATGCCCGACGAGGTCGAGGTACAGCCGGACGAGGTAAGACGGATAAAAAATCCCAAGAAGACTAAGTCAGACGAGGACTTTGACAGGGAAGGCAAAGAAGAAAGCCGAGAGGAAAGCACAGAGGAAAGGCTGGACTTGAATTATTTTATAAAGATGCCGAAGGAGGAGCGCAAACAGCTTATTTCCGCGGCAATGAAGCTGATAAAATCCCTGCTTAGGGGCGTAAAGCCGAGAGACTTTTGTTTAAAGGGCACGCTTGGCCTTTCAGACCCGTCGCTTACGGGTGAGATAGCAGGCGCGGCATGGGCAATGAACGGCATATTTGATAAGCGTATCGAGCTTGAGGCCGTGTTTGACAGAGAAGTGATAGAAGGGGAATTCAGCGTAAAGGGACATATAATACCGGCCCTTATGCTGTTTTATATAGTAAGGTTTATAGTTACAAAACCGGTGAGGAAAATAATAAAATTATTAGTAAAGGGTGATAAAAATGGCAAATGATATGGAAAATAACCTTGAGATCTTAATGGATAAAATGGAAAATTTCGTTTCATCTAAGACTGTTGTCGGAGAGCCTGTGAAGGTAGGCGAGGTCATACTTGTTCCACTGGTCGATGTGTCTGTCGGTGTAGGTGCCGGCGGCGGCGGAAACGGCGGCTCCGGCGGCGGACTTGGCGCCAAGATCATGCCAAGCGCTGTTCTGGCCATAGTGAACGGAAACGTACAGCTTGTTAATATCAAAAATCAGGACGCTGTCAGCAAGCTCATTGACATGGCTCCCGGAATCGCCGCTAAGCTTAACTTTGGCTCGGCATTCGGAAAGAAGAACAGCGACACAAGCGATACAAAGGCAGGATTTGAGGGAAAAACAGTCGTTGAGGAATAAAACCATGACACTGATAGAATATTTTGATAAAGACACTATTAAAAATATACTGGCGGTGCTTACGCTCAAGCCCGAGAGGGTAGTCTATATATACGACAGCGCCATTACCGATGACAAGTATTTCACGGCGCTTAGAAAATGCTTCAAAAGGCATATAAAAGGGATAGAGGTCGTAAAAATACCGGTAAACAGCAACAGTGTTCAGGATATTTATGAAAAGACCCTCGCGGCGATAGACAAGTACGACGCTGCCGCAATGGAGATGACCGGCGGCAGCGAGCTGATGATGATAGCGGGACATAAGGCCGGATATGAGAAGGGAATAAAAATGTATCATACTGACATTGCGGGCGGAAAGATACATGACATTGACGATCCGGCGTTTTCGATGGACACGGCGGCGCTGACGCTGGACGATTTCATTGACGCGAAGGGCGCCTGCTTTGTCGGCGAGTCCCATAATGAGCCGGAGGAGAAAAACTTCGACGCAATTTTGGAGATGTGCCGCTACATATTTAGGAATCTCAGGGATTGGAGCTATACCTGCGGGTATTTACAGGCGGCAAGCTCGGCGAAGGGGCATGGACTTCAGTTTTCCGCCAACGTGCCGTTTACGCATAAGGACGGCAGGAGATACAGGCCGAACGCGAAAATGCTGGAGATTTTTGAGAAAAACGGGTTTATTGAGGACCTGTCCGTAACAAACAGCAGGGTCAGCTTTAAATACAGCTATCCCGAGGCCGAAAAATATATGACGTCCTACGGTCTTTGGCTGGAAATGTTTGTGTTCATAAGCGCCAAAAGGCTGAACAGGTTTTCGGACGTAAAGCTTGGCACCATGATAGACTGGGACGCCTATGACGATGTTACTATGGCCGGCAACGAGATAGACGTCATACTGATGGAGAATTCGATACCGGTCTTCATTTCCTGCAAGCTGAGGGGAATATCCACTCCGGATATAAATGAGCTTTATATAGAGAGAAAAAGGCTTGGAGGCTGGTTCTCGAAGGGCGTTATCGTCACGTCGGGTGATGACAAGGTCAAGCATACGGGAACCTTTAAAAAGGCGGAGGACTTTGGC
>CAZBNY010000059.1:0-6872 GCA_964493235.1 uncultured Lachnospiraceae bacterium | reverse complement strand
ATGGATATAAAGAGCCGTGATTTTGGGGAGCGTTTGTATGCTGAGGTCTCAAAGCAGGACATAGTGGCAATGAAATGGCGCAGGGTATAGGCTGACAAAGCGGAGGAAGAAGGAAACGATTATGGGAGTACAAAACGATAAGGAAAAAGTACCTTTTTACTGCAGTTGGGTCGTTATCGCTATATTTTTAATACTGATCTGGCCCATCGGCGCTATTCTTACGTGGAGAAGGGGACAGTACAGCAGGAAAACCTGTCTGAATCTTGGACTCCTGTCAATGATATTAGGAGCCCTGTTCATTGGCGGAGCCGTCGTTGTGGCCTTTTTCATGGGTGATGACTTTATGGCGATATGCGCTATATACGGTGTCTGCGGAGCGATATTCGCCAGAATGGGCTACGAGGGATATAAAAAATCGGCGGTATACAGGAGAATCATAACGGAGGTCGAGGACGAGGGAACGCTTATGGTAAATCTGCTTGCCGACGAGATCGGAATGCCGGAGCTGGACATTTTGAAAAATCTGGAGGCGATGTTTAAGAAAAACCTTTTGCCCGGATATGAGCTGTCACATAATAACAGAAGGCTCGTGAAAAAATAATATGAAAATATGGCTGTGCATACGAAGGGTATGGACGGCCTTTTTATTAAACAAAGCTTAAATTTCGTCACTGTACATTGACTTTTATGTTAACCTTTAGTATAATGACGACGTCAAAAAGAGCGGAGGGATTTAGATGAAGAAAAAGATTTTTGTGTTATTATCTGCGGCCCTGCTTGTTTTTTCAATAACGGCCTGCGGAAAAAGCGATAAGGAAGACAGCGGTACAGATGAACAGCAGCAGAATGTGGAAAGCACCGCGGAAACGGGCGGAGCGACAGGCGCGGATATAACCAGGATCAGCCAGGACGAGATAGCGGCGCTGTCCGACTATGAGTTTTATGCTGCCAATTCATCGGGAGTCGATATAACGGACCTTTATGTTGCTGTCTCGGGAGATAGCGATTGGGGAAGCAGTCTTATTTCATCGCCGATAAAGAACGGAACAAAGACGAAGATCACACTTGCCGAATTAGACCCGGAAAAGACATATGATGTATGCGTCGTGGACTCGGACTCAAACACGGTGGAGTATTACAGCTTTGATATGAAGGCCACTGTTCAGATTACTTTCTATGCCGACGCTCAGTGTGACGTTTCGACAATATAAGAGTAAGAGGAAACGGGATCTCGCGGTAAGCCGTGTAAGCCAAGCCTATACGCATATCCCGCGTATGACATTCAAGCGGCGAAAGTCAGCCTGAAAAGGGAGAAGCCTGTACTTATTGATCAAATAAGCGCAGGCTTTTTCAACTTAGAGGTCATTTATGGGTGTTAATTATTATATGCGTAGTTATCAAATTCTGTCGAGAGCCTGCTGGAGGTCAGCGATAATATCGTCGGCGTCCTCAAGACCGACTGACATACGGATCATACCGTCTGTGATTCCGGCAGCCTCACGTATTTCTTTGGGAATCATTGTATGCGTCATTGCCGCAGCCTGCTCAACGAGAGTTTCCGTATCTCCTAATGATACAGCGATAGTACAAAGCTTAAGACCGTTTATGAATTTCTTTCCGGCCTCAAGTCCGCCGGCAACGTCGAAGCTTATCATACCGCCGCCGCCTTTCATCTGGCGTTTAGCTATCTCGTACTGAGGATTAGACTCGAGCAGAGGATAGCGCACTATCTCGATTTTAGGGTTAGCATCGAGCCATTTGGCGATCTTTAAAGCGTTCTCGTTGTACTGTTTCATTCTGACGCCGAGTGTCTTTAAACCTCTTGTAGCGAGGAAGGCCGTGAACGGAGCGATGACCGAGCCTAAGTGCATAAGTGTGCCAAGACGGCATTCTCTGAGAAATTCCTCATCATTGGATATAACAGCTCCGGCAAGAATATCACCGTGGCCGCCGATATATTTTGTTAAGCTGTGAATGACAGCGTCAACTCCGAAATCAAGAGGATTTGTGTTGTAAGGCGTTGCGAAGGTGTTGTCAACAAATACTTTTATACCATGCTTTTTAGCTATATCAACAACTCCCTGAATGTCTACAAGAACCATAGTGGGGTTAGCGGGAGACTCTATATAAATAAGTTTAGTATTTGGTTTGATTAACGGTTCAATCTGGCTTATATCATTGGAATCAAAGAAGTCATACTCCATTCCGAACCTCGGAAAATAGTCGGAAGCTATCTCTTCTGTGCCGGAGTATTTAGCCTTTGTGAATATGGCATGGTCACCTGCCCTAAGAAGAGCGAAGAGTGCTCCTGATACTGCTCCCATACCTGATGCGTATACAACAGCGCCTTTACCATGTTCAAGCGCGGCAAGCTTCTGCTCCAAATAATCCTGAGAGGGATTTGTGATACGGCTGTACGCGAAGCTTTCGGTAAAGTCATCACACGCCTCGACCGCATCGTCGGTGGAATCGAAATAGAAAGTAGATGTCTGATAGATAGGCGGAATAAGAGCTCCGTACATATCTCTGGGTTCACCTGCATGTACCTCTACAGTGTTAAATTTTAAATTTTCGGTATCCAAATCCGGATGTCTGAGTTTAAGCTGGCTCATAAAATTGCACCTCCATAATAGTTCACTTTTTAACAATCTCTTTACAAAAACTATGGTAGCACAATTTTTTTGAAATTTGAAATATCTTAAAGCTATTGCCGTTTATAACTAATTTATCTAGCGCGAGTAAGGTGGGATAGAACAGTCACCTATATGTTTGTTAAGATGCTCTAAAAATTCCTTTTCTATAGAAGAAAGAGGTTTCCCCTTTATCCCTATCCAGCCTATATCAACAACATCGTCCACAGCTATTGGTATGCAGGCGATATTTTTGGCAAGCTGCTTAGTTATGACGCCGGTTCCTATATCATATGCCATGCAGTCAACCATCAAGGCCTGACTTATATAAAGATCGCTTATATATACGACTTTCTTTGGATAAAAGTTTGGAAGAAGCATTTCCTCCTGGAAAAAACCGGGTGAATCTAGGGTCTGTTCATATATTATGCAGGGATATTCCAAAAGCTCATCTGGCTTTACCTTTGTCTTAGCGGCAAGAGGGTGTTTTTTTAAACAAAATATATGCGGTGAGGTTTTGAAAAGCAAATTGAACTCTAAGTTATTGTCACTCAGCACCTTAAGCATATGGTTACGGTTCAGGTCGGACAGAAATATTATGCCCATATTGCTGTACTGCTTTCTGACATCATCTATTATACAAGCTGTTTTTGTCTCACTGAGACCTACCATGTACCGGTCGGTATTAAGTTTTTTAACAAATGAACTGAAGGCTGAAACGACAAAATTATAATGCTGGCTACTCACAAAAAAGGATTGATGTTCTTCGCCTGTATCTGTATAAAAATATTCGCTTATGTAATCCGCGTCCCTTAAAAGCTTGTTGCCAAACATAAGAAGCTTACGTCCCGCGGGAGTTATGGTAATGCCTGTAGAGCTTCTGTCAAATATAGTGATGCCCAGTTCCTTCTCAAGAGAATGTACAAGCTTGCTTATACTGGGCTGGGATACATACAGTTTTTGAGCTGCCTTGCTGAAAGAACCGTATTTTTCAACCGTTGCTACATATTTTAGCTGTTGTAATGTCATAGGACTGCCCCCTTTAACATATAGAATAGATAGGTTTATACTTAATTATAACACATTTTATGATAGTTTTGAATATAAAATTTATATAGAGGATAATGAACATCAAAATTTGATTATTTACCATGTAGCACAGGTAAAACAAGGCGTTGATGATGGGACTATATCGCATGAGCGTCCTGAGTCCGTGCCGGAATAAACACCGTTATGACACGGTTATTTTATAAGAGGCGCAAAAAGTGTCCGGTTCATTTTTTGAACCGGACATTTAAAAATTGACAGTGTGTACTGACTTTTTATACGTTAAACCGGAACAGGACAACGTCTCCGTCTTTGACCACATAATCTTTTCCTTCGGAGCGGACAAGGCCCTGCTCTTTGGCGGCGTTATATGAGCCAAGTCTCATAAGGTCCTCGTAGCTCACTACCTCGGCACGGATAAAGCCTCTCTCGAAGTCGCTGTGTATCTTTCCGGCGGCCCCGGGTGCCTTTGTGCCCTTAGTGATCGTCCATGCCCTTGATTCCGTGGGGCCGGCCGTAAGGTAGCTGATCAGACCAAGCAGCTTGTAGCTGGCGGCAATGAGCCTGTCAAGACCGCTGGAGCCAACGCCCATGTCGGCCAGGAACTCTTTCTTTTCCTCATCGTCAAGCTCGGCAATCTCCTCCTCTATCTTGGCGCAGAGCACGAATACCTCTGAACCCTCCGCGGCGGCGAATTCCCTTACCTGCTTAACGTAGTCGTTGTTCTCTCCGTCGTCGGCCAGATCGTTCTCGCCTACGTTCGCCGCGTAAAGAACCGGCTTGGCTGTAAGAAGCGTAAGACTGTTTACAAATTCTATATCGTCGGGGTCGTCAAACTCGATAAGGCGGGCGACCTTACCGGCCTCAAGGCCCTCTTTGAGCTTTTCGAGTATCACAAGCTCTTTTTTCAGGCTCTTATCGCCCTGAGCGGCCTTTGTTGTTTTTGCTATGCGTCTTTCAAGTATCTCAAGGTCGGAGAAAATAAGCTCAAGGTTAATGGTCTCAATATCCCTAACGGGGTTAACTGAGCCGTCAACGTGTACTACGTTTTCGTCCTCAAAACAGCGTACAACGTGCACTATGGCGTCTACCTCACGTATGTGGGAGAGAAACTTGTTCCCAAGGCCCTCGCCCTTGCTGGCGCCCTTAACAAGTCCGGCAATGTCCACGAACTCTATAACAGCGGGGGTGATTTTTGCCGAGTTATATAATTTAGCAAGGTTGTCTACCCTCTCGTCAGGAACGGCAACAATGCCGACATTGGGATCTATTGTACAGAAGGGATAGTTAGCCGCCTCTGCCTTTCCTGATGTCATAGAATTAAAAAGGGTACTCTTTCCGACGTTCGGAAGGCCCACGATTCCTAATTTCATATTATGTTTCGTCCTTTCATTTATCATATTGCGTGATGCACAACTAAATACAAGTATATCACAAATTTAAATAAGTACAAATAGATTTTGAAATATAAAATCCCTTTCCTGAATATATTACCTCTAAGGGGAAGTACGCTTTACCAAGGAGGAGATAATTTTGCAGAGATGGAGCTTTAACTATAGACTGTTTTTCAAGAAAAATATGTTTGGACTTTTGGCTGCGTCGGTTTTTGCCGTATCGGCCATGTCATGGGACAGCGGAATATTGCTGAAAAGCGTCGCTCTTGCCGAAATAATGCCCAAAAGCCGTATATCCGCCGAAATGCTCCTAAATATATACAGAGCCGAAAAGGAAATAAATGTGATCACTGAGACAAAAAACGGGGAAAAGGAAGTAACGGAGGAGACTAAGGAGCCTGTAAAAATAGATACGGGAACTTTATTTGTTATGAATGATGAGGAAAAGAAAAACTATTCCGACACTGAATATTTAAGAAAGAATTTTTACATTATAGATTCCAGGACTGACATAATGGAGGGAGAAATAGACGGAGAGAAATTTTTAAGCATGGATTTTTCGTTAGATACTGAGTCCGACGGCCCCAAAATACTTATTTTCCATACGCATTCCCATGAAAGCTTTGCCGACAGCGACATGACGGTCGGACTCGAGGAGGGAATAGTCGGGGTCGGGGAGAGACTGAAAACAATACTTGAGGAGGAGTACGGCATTGAGACTATGCACTGCGTAGAGAGCTTTGACTATGTGGACTCAAAAATGACGACTACAGGAGCCTATGAGCGCATGGAGCCGGCGATCGAGAAGATACTTGAGGAAAACCCGTCTATCGGGATAGCCATAGACCTGCACAGGGACGGAGTTGCCGACGGAACCAGGCTTGTGACGGAGATGAACGGGAAACAGACGGCGCAGATAATGTTTTTCAACGGACTGAGCAGGATTTATGACAACGGGGACCTTATACCGGCGGCGGGACTGGAAAATCCGTATCTTGAGCAAAATCTGGCATTCAGCTTCACTATGAAATACGCCGGAGATAAGCTTTTTCCGGGTTTTGTCAGGAGGAATTATATAAACGCCTACAGATACAGCCTGAATATGCTTCCCAAATCACTCCTGATAGAGGTAGGGGCGCAGACCAACACAAAGGAGGAGGCCCTGAACGCGATGGAGCCGCTGGCCGAAATTCTTGTGAGTGTTATAAACAAAAATACATAATATGCCCGTCTGAATGGAAAAATGGTTGTATGATATACAGATTTGTCTTATACGGACTTATAGGCTGGGGATTGGAGATCCTTTGGACAGGCATAAACAGCGTAAAAAGAGGGGACAGGACGCTGAGAGGAACATCGTCGCTGTGGATGTTTCCGATCTATGGCATGGGAGTTTTCCTTGAGCCGATAATCAACCTTCTTGCGCTGCTTCCGTGGACTTTGAGAGGGGTGACGTATATGCTCTGCATTTTTCTTGCGGAATATGTCTCCGGGAGCATTTTGAAAAAATATTCCGCCTGCCCGTGGGATTACAGCTATTGTATGTACAATGTTCGGGGAGTGATAAGGCTGGACTATGCTCCGCTGTGGTTTATAGTCGGAATGGTATATGAATGGGTATATAGGGCCTTTTTAATAAATTTTTAGCCATCTTTTTTCAAAAATCCCGTAAAATCAAGGGTTTTGGGCATCGCAACTCAAAAAATACACCAAATTTACACCATTTTAGAAAGAGCCTTGATAAGAATTTAATAACAAAAACAAAAAAAGCGAAGGGTATTGTGATATGCTCCCCATAGAG
>CAZBNY010000058.1:0-10617 GCA_964493235.1 uncultured Lachnospiraceae bacterium | reverse complement strand
ACAGCAGCCGTTTTAGGCGCATTTTCCCTCCGGACTATTATGATTTCGGTACCCTTTTCCTTCAGTATGCTTTCTATTTTGTCAAATTCCGACTCAACTGCCTTCTTTCCTGCGGCTGGTGCAGCCGGCGGCTCGCCAAGGACTATCTTATTTATACCGTACTCCTCAATGAAGCTGCCTATAGACTGCGCTACGTTCTCACTGCATATCATATGTACCATTCCGTCTCTTTCTCTGCCGTATTTGAAAAGCTTTTCCAGAAGCATGGGTGTATCGGCATTATTAAAAATGCTCGTACCTCTGTTTACGTGCAGTATGTGAAGCTCCGCGTTAAATTTATCAGCTATTCCCGCGGCGGTATTTATCAGTCTTTCCGAATTGTGCTGAGCCGTAATACATACGGCGACCCTGTTTATACCTACCGGTGCCGACGCATCATAATCTCTTACCATAAGAACCCTCCTTATTCAGTCCGCTTTTCAAAATTCTCAATCTATAAACAAACAAAATCAAATATCTTAGTCTATACGTATATTTTAACAGAACAATTTGAAGTAATATTGAACATAAAATTAAAAGTTTCTTAAGGTATGGTAAAAGATAAAAAGAGTTCCCGTCAATTCGTAAGAAATATGCGAATTTCGGGAACTCTTTTTATTAATTATGCCTTATAGCTTTCAAACGTGATAGAATCAATAATCACATCATCGGCCGGCTTATCGTTTTCGTCAGTGGCTACGGACGCTATGGCGTCCACAACTTCCATTCCCTCGAACACCTGTCCGAATACGGTATGGACATAATCAAGGTGCGGCGTTCCGCCGACCTCATTGTAAAGCTCTCTCGACTCCTCGGAATAATTAACCTTGAAAAGAGTCTGGCTCTGGCTGTTGTAAAGCACATTGTCGGCTCCGTACTCATCGATAATGCTGTCGATATATTCCCAGTAGCCGTCCTGTACGTCGTCCTTCTGTACTATGAAGAACTGGCTTCCATTGGTGTTCATGCCGCTGTTCGCCATAGAGAGCGCCCCTCTGAAATTATAAAGATTGGGTGAAAACTCGTCCTCAAAGGCTTCACCAAAGCAGCTTTCTCCGCCCGTTCCTGTTCCCGTGGGGTCGCCTCCCTGTATCATAAAGTCGTTTATTACTCTGTGGAAAATAACTCCGTCATAGTAGCCCTCCGCCGCAAGCGTCTTGAAGTTTTCTACCGCCATAGGCGCCTCATCGGGGAAAAATTTCACCTTTATATCTCCCATCGAGGTATGGATTACAGCTATTTCCTCTCCGTCGGCAGGCGGGTCAAGCTGGGTTATTTTGTCCCCCTGTGTAGACAGATTTTCCACGTAAGCCATATACGCCTTTTCTTCCTCTGTCATTTCTTCATTGTTTTCTTCTGTCTGCTCGGTTTCGGTCTCGTTTTCGCTGTCAGTTTCCCCGTTACCAGATGATGAGCAACCGCTAAGCGCCATAACAACGCATACCGAAAGCGCGGCTGCCGTCATAAATAAATTCTTTTTCATCTTTTGCTGCATTCCTTTCTCTATTCTATTCCCGCGGCCTTTTTTATCTCATTCACTATCAGGTCAACGCCGTTTGCCGCATGGCTTTCCTCCATAGCCTTTATATAGTCCTCTCTGTGCTTATAGAGGTCTCTTACTTCTATTTCGATCTTCTCGATCGATTCTTCCGTAAGCACCTTGGCAAATCCCTGTTTTTCAAAGGATCCGGCGTTTAATATCTGGTCTCCCCTGCTGGCGTTTGTCGAAAGCGGAATAAGCAGGCAGGGCTTTTTGAGCGCGAGGAATTCCGATATCGAGTTGCTGCCGGCTCTTGATATAATTACGTCGGCGGCGGCAAATATGTCCTTAAGCTCCTCGTTCACGTACTCAAACTGCTTATAGCCCTTGGTTCCGACAAGGCTGCTGTCAACATTTCCCTTTCCGCACAGATGCACTATCTGGAAATCCTTAAGCAGAGACGGCAGCGCCGCTCTGAGCGCGTTATTTATCTTCACTGCTCCAAGGCTTCCGCCCATAGCGAGTATCACCGGCTTTTCGGAATTAAATCCGCAAAACTCCAGTCCCTTTTCCTTACTGCTGTCAAAAAGCTCCTTCCTTATCGGCGAGCCTGTATACACTCCCTTGCCGTCCTTGATATATTTCACGGTTTCCGGAAATGTTGTGCAGACCGTTTTAGCATAGGGCATGGCCAGCTTGTTGGCAAGTCCGGGCGTCATATCCGACTCATGGGCGACCACGGGGATACCCAGCCTGCCAGCCGCAATGACTACCGGTACGGCCACAAAGCCTCCCTTTGAAAAAACAACGTCTGGCTTGATCTCCTTAAGCACCTTCTTGGCGTCTGAGATCCCTCCAAGGACCCTGAACGCGTCCTTCACATTCTCTTTTGACAAATAGCGTCTCAATTTTCCGCTTCTTACAGAATAGTATGGCACGCCCTCCCGCTCTATAAGTTCATGCTCTATTCCGTTTTCGGTTCCGACATAGGCTATTTCCCAGCCGTCCCTGCGGAGTTCGGGAATGAGGGCAATATTAGGCGTCACGTGTCCGGCGGTTCCTCCGCCTGTTAAAACTATTTTTTTCATGTATATCAGCTCCGGTTATTAGTTTTCTGATTTTTATATAATATCAGAAAAGCGTAATCAATTCCATATATAATTCTTAAAAAATTCCTTAAAATGCCTTTCGCATAGTTATTTATATTAATTTTTTCATAAAAACAGTCACGAATGAAATTTGTCCGCATATAGTTTTCATGGAAAGGAGTGATATGATGTATCCATATAATATAAAAGATAATGGGTCTCAGAACAATAATGGCAAAGGAGGACTTACTATCTCCGCCGATATCAAAACCGTCTCGGAAATGCTTGCGGACGCCATCAACGACGAGGCCGGCGACTTTGCCAGGTATTCCTCCATGTCAGCTATGTTTTCGGACAGCGATGATGCGGAGACCGTCAAATCCATGTCATACGACGAATATAAGCACAAACGTATTTTCGAGGAAATATATAACGCTTTGAACGGCTCCCTGCCCGAAACAATTCAGACGCGGGACATCAGCCGGCCGGTCGGCGATCTGCTTTCAGAGCTGAACGACAGCCTTTTTGCCGAGCTTGAGGCCGTGGAAATGTACAGAGAGATAATGTCGGCATTCGGCGGCTGTGAGGTACGTGACATGATATTTGAGATCATCACCGATGAGCAGGCCCACGCGGATATTTTGAATTATCTGATATCTAAAATCAGGTCGGAAAAATAACCCGGGGAGCGTTCACGCGCTCCCATCAGACTGTAGACAGGGCCGAACCTGGTAACAGTCGATGTCATAGAAAAACACAGAAAGTAATGAATTGCTTAAACCGCAAGCATTTTATAAATATTTTCTATGGCACCCGGCATTTGACTTAAGTTTATTAAATGCCTTAGAGAAAGGGTTTGGAAAACAAAGGGCCTTCATGGTATTTACGCCATGAGGACCCCCCTTTGTTCACACCTCTGTCTATACTCGTCAGGATCCTGATTTTGACGAAGGCTGCCCGTTTCCATTTTTACGCCAGCTTTAGCTCGACAGTTATTTTAGTTCCCTTCGGCTTATTGCGCTCTATTTTCAGCCTTCCGCCGTTTTGCTCCGCTATTCTTCCGCACATAAAAAGTCCTATGCCGCTGCCACCCTTTTTCGTCGTATAGAAAAGCTCTCCCATTCTCGCGATGTCCTTGCCGGAGATACCGCATCCGCTGTCGAGGACCGTTATAACAGCCTTATCATTTTTTATTTTGATTTCGATGTCTATGCTGTCCCCGTCTTTTGTCGCCTCCACAGCGTTTTTTATCAGATTTTCAAAAAGACTTTCCAAAAGCTCCTGCTCACAGCTTACAACCGCCGAAGCCGCTCCCTTTTCAATGCTGAACTTTCTTTTATATGACTTTGAGTATTTTTCCGTGATACCGCTTATGACACGTATCAGGTCGCTGTCGTGCGCCGAACCGCTTTCCATGCTTTTTATGTATTCAATATTGTCGCTTATCAGCTTGTTTATTTTATCTATGCAGTCATAGATGGTTTCAAAGCTTTTCTTGTTTTGTCCCTTATCATCAAGCTCTATCAGCTGAACATTTGCCTTTATTACCGCAAGCGGATTTTTTATCTCATGGGCAAAAAACGCCGCCTGCTCCGGAGATTTTTCCGCCGTTATGTTTTCCACGCCTATTCCTCCCTTAATTTTTCTCGCATTTATATTTTATTTTTTCATTCTGCATAAAACAACTTTTTTCTATCAACAAAATATTACATAATTTGACAACATGAACCGCTTATCTCCGAATAAAATATCATTATTTTTAATAAATTTATAATAAATTTTCGTGATTTATTCTGCTATAATATACATTAAATAAGCATTGCAAAGGAGTGATACTGATGGAATATCCAATTTCGAGCGGCAAAAACATTACATCAATAGACGAACTTAACAAATTTATCCATTTAGACTTAAATAAAGACATCTATGAGGTCGCATACAAATATCCGATGTCAATACCCGAGTATTACCTTTCACTCATCGACCCAAATGACATAAATGACCCTATCCGAAAAATGAGCGTGCCATCGGTAGGAGAACTGGCAAGCGGAGGTACCTTCGATACCAGCGGAGAAAGCACAAATACAGTAATAAAGGGACTTCAGCATAAATATCCTCAGACGGCGCTCATACTTTCCACCAATAAATGCGCCATGTACTGCCGATACTGCTTCAGGAAGCGAATGGTCGGCTCCCGCGAGACGGAGACCGCCGAGGACTTAGACGCCATATTCGACTATATCCGACGGCATACGGAAATAACGAATGTGCTTATATCAGGCGGCGACTCGCTGATGCTGGACAACGAGAAAATCGAGCGCTATCTGTCAGCCCTTAGCGAGATCGACCATCTGAATTACATAAGATTCGGCACTAAGATCCCCGTCGTGCTCCCTCAGCGGATAACCGAGGATCCCGAGCTTCTCAGAATTTTAGATAAATACGGCTCCAAAAAGCAAATTTATGTCATAACCCAGTTCAACCACCCCAGTGAGATCACCGAAGAGTCGGCAGCAGCCGTAAGAACATTAATAAGAAACGGCGTTTTAGTCAAAAATCAATCAGTTTTATTAAACGGTGTAAATAATGATCCTCATGTTTTGTCCAATCTGTTTATGAAACTCACAGCAACAGGCATTATTCCATATTATATTTTCCAGTGCAGGCCCGTATCAGGCGTTAAAAACCAGTTCCAGGTGCCCCTGCTTGAAGGATATGATATTGTCGAGGAAACCAAAAAGCTCCTTGACGGCAACGCGAAATGTATAAGGTACGCCATGTCAAACATCAACGGAAAGGTCGAGATAATCGGCAGGGAAGGCAATATTATGACCTTTAAGTACCATCAGGCAAAGGATGAAAACAACCGCGGCAGGCTGTTCAGGCGTGAGCTTACGCCCGATGACCGCTGGATCATCTAAATTTCTGAAAATTATGGTTCTAAGCGGATATTTGTGTTATACTAAATAAAAATATCTGAAAGGACTGATACAGATGGATAATTGTATTTTTTGTAAAATAATCGGCGGCGATATTCCCTCGGCTACGATTTATGAAGACGATGAATTTAAAGCTGTTCTTGACAGGTTCCCCAGCAATATAGGCCATGTGCTTATCCTTCCCAAAAAGCATTATGCCAATATTTTTGAAATAGACGAGGAAACTGCCGGCAGACTTTTCAAGCTGGCCGTAAGAATAGCTAAAAACATGAAGGAGGTCCTCGGACTCGAGGCCATGAACCTTGTACAGAATAACGGAACCCTGGCAGGACAGACAGTTCATCATTTCCACCTTCATCTTATTCCCAGATACGAGGGAGACACGGTTTCGGTAAAATGGGAACAGCTTGACCTTACAGACGAGCAGATAGCTGAGGTGCAGGCAAAGCTCAAGATGTGAAAACCATAAACGATTTCCGTACCTTGCTCCGTCAGCATCTGACTTAGCGTAAAGGCTCGGAAAACAAAGAGTTCTCATGGTATTTTTACCATGAGAACCTGTTGTCCATACCTCTGTTTATACTCATCAAAATCCCGATTTTGACGATAGACACCCTCAGACGGAAATTCTGATTTCCGTCTTTTTTGTTTTTTGGGGTCAAAACACAATTCAGAGCCATTATTTATGACTGTTTTAATTATTTTAGTCGCATATTTTAAATATATTCGATTTTTGTTACGACTATTATTTTGATTTCAGTCATATTGTAAATATGCCGCAATTCCGCTGAATCTTGGGGCTTTATCGCCTTTTGTCCAGCCTTGCCCCCTCCTTCTGCACTACCAGCGAGGATATTTTATTAGCCTCAATAAGGCTTTCCATTATATCTTTTCCCATCATTCTATGCGCTATAAATGTTCCTATATGGGAATCTCCGGCTCCTATCGTGTCCACGACCTCGGCCTTAAAAGCCTTGGCCTCGTACCATCTGCCCTCTTTATCCAGGCAAAAGCTGCCGTTCTCTCCGTCGGTAATTATTACATCATTTCCGGTAATTTCAATAAGCCTGTCGGCGGCCTTACGTATTGTATTCGTATTCGTAAACGAGGTAGCCTCGGTCCTGTTTACATGAAGTATAGGGTTCAGCGCAAATATATTTTCCATTTTATATTTTTCTATTTCATTTATCCTGGGCCCAGGAGCGAAATAAAACGGTATTTTCGATTCTTTCAAAAAGTTTATAACAATATCGCCTGTTGGCTCCTCTATTTCCAGTCCGCAAATATAGGCGCAGGCGAACGCGTCAGTATCAAGAGCGTCAAACCATTCCTTTTTAAATCTGTATTCCGCGCCGTGGTCGCATATAAAGCTCCTCTCGCCGCTGTCCTCCACAAGGCAGTAGCAGCAGCCGTTCGGCTCGTCGGGAGTAAGGTCCGCCTTATTCACCTTCATCTCGTCAATGTATTTCCTCACATAGTCGGCGTATATCCCCGTACCCGTCGCCGAAAAAAGAAGATACGGCACGTCCCAATAGTCGATAGCCTGCGATACGTTAAAGGCACAGCCGCCCATCGATGTTTTCTGTCCTTTTATGTTTATGTCTCCGCCCGTTGTCGGCAGTACGCTCAGCCTGATTATTACATCTACCGTCGTTGAACCGATAACCAATACTTTTTTCATAAAAATCCCCTTTATAAATATTTTACCATTATATATTCCTTGTCATTTTCACCGGAAATCTCAAAACCGCCTATCTCATACAGTCGGCCTTCTGTACCGAAAATTTACAGCCTTTATCCTTAAGCAGCGAAAGCATATTTTTCATTAACTGTTCCGGGATTTCTGTATTCCCTCGGGATATAAAAACAGCCTTGTACAAAAATTCCCTCAGCAGCGTATATTCTGATTTTTTCGTTTCCCGTATAATCATAACAGCCTCCGAATATATATAATTTTACAACTTATGCCCTCATACGTCAAATTTTTAAAAGACTATTGTTTAACCGGAATAACCGCATTTTATTCAGTTGAATAACCGTAAAGCAAGATCAGTGCCGGTATAATTTTTCAAAAAAGGAATTTAAAACAAAAAAGCCTCTCCAAACGGAGAGGCCTAATAATATACTTATTTTACTGAGCAGCCTTTTCAGACTTTCTCTTAGCGATAGCCTCTGTAAGCTTCGGAACGATCGCCTTTACGTCGCCAACAATGCCGAGGTCAGCCACATCAAAGATGGGAGCTGTGTCGTTGTTGTTGATAGCTACGATATATTCTGAGCTTTCCATACCGGCTACGTGCTGGATAGCTCCCGAGATACCGCAGGCCACATAAAGGTCAGGGTGTACAGTCTTACCTGTCTGTCCAACCTGGCGGTCCTTCTCGATCCAACCAGCGTCAACATTCGCTCTTGATGAAGAAATCGTTCCGCCAAGGACATCGGCAAGCTTCTGGAGCTCTCCAAAGAACTCGGGTGAGCCGATGCCGCGTCCGCCGGATACGAGCACCTTGGCCTCTGTGATATCGACCTTTTTCTTATCCTCCTTAACGATCTCCCGTATTATTACGTTCATGTCGGCATCTGTGAACTCTACCTTGAAGTCAACGATCTCGCCTGTTCTTGCCTCGTCTCTGGGGAGTGCCTTCATAACGCCCGGACGAACTGTGGCCATCTGGGGTCTATGGTCCTTGCAGACGATAGTTGCCATGATATTTCCGCCGAATGCCGGACGTGTCATAAGAAGCAATTTTGTGTCAGGCATAGTCTCAATAGTTCCGATGTCAAGCTTTGTGCAGTCGGCTGTAAGTCCTGTGTGAACCCTTGCCGATACACGGGGAGCGAGGTCACGTCCGATTGATGTCGCGCCGTAAAGAACGATTTCGGGATCGCTTGCCTTAATAACCTGATATAAAGCCTTTGCGTAAGGCTCTGTTACATACTCGGCGAGTATGGGATCGTCAACAACGATAACCTTGTCAGCGCCGTGCTTGATAAGTACGTCAGCCTTATCCTTGATTCCGCTTCCCAGTAAAACAGCCACAACCTGCTGTCCCAGATCAGCCGCAAGCTCCGCGGCCTTTCCGATAAGCTCTATACTAACCTTCTGGATATTTCCGTCTCTCTGTTCTGCAAATACGTATACGTCTTTACTCATTTGCCTACCATTCCTTTCTGCTATTATTAGTTTTTCAAGCTTTTCTTAGATAATGTGTCTTTCCTCTAACTTAGCCACGATAGTCTCAACAGCCTCCTCAGCCGAAAGGTCCTTGTAGTAAAGTCCCTTGCCCTTAGCCTGTTTTGTGAAGGACTGTTTAACATTTGTAGGCGAGCCTTTAAGACCGATATTTGCCATGTCTACAGTATCCTTCAGCTCCTCAAGTGTCCAAACCTTGACCTCTTTCTCTCTGTAGGCGTCAAATATACCGGCTACTGTCATATATCTGGGTTTAGCTAACTCTGCCAACGCAGTAATAAGGCATGGTGTTTTAACCTCAATAATATGGTATCTGTCCTCAAACTGTCTCTTTACAACGATCTTGTCATCGCTTGCGTCGATGATCTCCTCAGCGTATGAAACCTGAGGGATACCAAGATGCTCCGCGATCTGGGGGCCAACCTGAGCTGTGTCACCGTCGATCGCCTGACGTCCCGTGATGATTATGTCAAAGTCGAGCTTCTTCAACGCAGCGGCAATGGTTGAGGACGTTGCCCATGTGTCCGCTCCGCCGAACGCTCTGTCCGTAACGAGGATCGCCTCGTCGCAGCCCATAGCGAGAGCCTCTCTTAAAGCGGCGTCTGCCTGGAGGGGTCCCATCGAAACGACCGTAACGGTTCCGCCGACCTTTTCTTTTAACTGTAAAGCCGCCTCAATACCCGCTTTGTCATCCGGATTTATAATACTGGGAACACCGTCTCTGATGAGTGTATTTGTTTTGGGATCAAGCTTAACTTCTGTGGTATCGGGTACCTGTTTTGCACAAACAACTATTTTCATTGTCTTACTCCTTCCGCATATTTATATTCTGACTTCATAACGACACTACCGCCGAATTACTTGCCAACCTTAAGGTGACCGGCGATAACCATCTTCTGAACCTCACTTGTACCTTCGTAAATCTCAACGATCTTAGCGTCACGCATCATTCTTTCAACATGGTACTCTCTCATGTAGCCATATCCGCCGAATAACTGTACGCATCTTCTGGTCACGTCTGAACCGATCGTAGCTCCGTAGTATTTACCCATGCAAGCGTATAAACCGAATGGAAGTCCCGCGTCCTTCGTGCAGGCAGCTCTGTAAACGATAAGCTGCGCTGAATCTATTCTTGTTTTCATATCAGCCATTTCAAACTGTGTGTTCTGGAACGATCCGATAGTTTTTCCGAACTGTTTTCTCTGTCCTACGTATTTGAGAGTTTCTTCCCATGCTCCCTCCGCAATACCAAGACCTACCGCGCCAACGCCGATACGTCCGATGTCGAGGGTCTGCATGATCATCTTAAAGCCGTCGCCCTCTTTACCGATAAGGTTTTCCTTGGGAACGATACAATTATCAAAGATGAGGTCAGCCGTTGCCGAAGCGCGGATACCCATTTTCTTCTCGTGCTTACCAACCGAGAAACCGGGAGCGTCAGCGGGGATAACGAGAATAGACATACCCTTATTGCCCTTTGATTTATCTGTCATAACAACTGTTGTGTAATATGTAGCCTCGCCGGCGTTTGTAATGAAGCATTTTCTTCCGTTTACTACATAGTGGTCGCCGTCAAGGTATGCTTTTGTCTGCTGCATAGCGGCGTCTGAGCCTGCGCCGGGCTCTGTAAGTCCCATAGCGCCCCACGCCCTGCCTGACAGCAGATCAGGAAGGAATCTCATTTTCTGTTCTTCCGTGCCAAACTGGTAGAGGGGCCAGCAGCAAAGTGATGAGTGAGCGGCCATACCTGATGTGATGGACGCGCAGTATTTGGAAATCTCCTCAATAGCCATAACATAAGCAAGGTAGTCCCCGCCCTGTCCGCCGTATTTCTTGGGGTACTGGATACCCAAAAGGCCGGCAGGTCCAAGCTTTTCC
>CAZBNY010000057.1:0-10726 GCA_964493235.1 uncultured Lachnospiraceae bacterium | reverse complement strand
AGCAGGGCCCTTGCGTGCCCGCCGGAAAGCTTACCGTCCAATACGAGCTTTTGAACACCCTGATTAAGATTCAGAAGGCGGAGCGAATTGGTGATAGCCGGACGGCTTTTTCCGACCTTCTCAGCTACCTCCTCTTGATTCATACCAAATTCATCTATAAGACGTTTATATCCGTTGGCCTCCTCAATGGCGTTGAGGTTTTCTCTCTGTAAATTCTCGATGAGAGCGACTTCAAAGGCGAAGGCATCGTTATAGTCGCGCACTATAGCGGGAATTTTATCAATCCCGGCAATTTTCGAAGCCCTCCAGCGTCTTTCGCCGGCGATAATTTTGTAATATCCGCCGTCCTTGGCAAGAATGACAGGCTGTATTATTCCGACCTGTTTTATTGACGCCGCAAGCTCCTCAAGGGACGTCTCGTCAAAAATACGTCTGGGCTGCTCCCTGTTTGGACTGATTTTATTTATATCGATTTCAATAACTCCCTTATCATTTATGTTATCTACCTGCTGGGAGATCAAAGCCTCAAGTCCTCTGCCTTTTGATCCCAGACCTTTTTTAGGCGCTGCCATTATTTCCACTCCTTATTAATAACAAGTTCGGCCAATGCTCTGTAGCTTTCGGCCCCTTTTGACTTAGAATCGTATATGGTTATCGGAAGTCCGTAGCTTGGAGCCTCGCCAAGCCTTACGTTTCTTGGTACTATTGAGCTGTACATCGACGGTTTTAATACCTTCTTTACCTCCTCCACGACCTCCAATGAAAGATTTGTCCTTGAATCAAACATTGTAAACACTACTCCCTCTATTTCCAGTGAGGGATTAAGTCTGCTTTGCACAAGACCAATTGCATGAAATAGCTGCTCCATGCCCTCAAGCGCGAAATACTCGCACTGTACTGGAACAAGGACCGTATCGGCGGCAGTAAGAGCATTCAGAGTTACAAGTCCAAGGGACGGCGGGCAGTCTATGATCACAAAATCATAGTTCAGCTCCAGCTCCTTGATGGATTCCTTCATTATATATTCTCTGTTATCGAGAGAAATAAGCTCTATTTCCGCTCCGGACAAATTCATGTTGGAGGGAATCAGGTCAACACCGTCGGCTATGGTTTCATGAAGCGCTTCTTCGGCGGAGATCTCACCGAGAAGCACATTATATAATGTGTTTTCTATGTTATTTTTTTCAAGACCCAATCCGCTTGTCGTGTTGCCCTGGGCGTCCGCGTCTATGACAAGCACCCTTTTGCCTTGCTCCGCAAGGCAGGCGGAAAGATTGACCACGGTCGTTGTTTTTCCGACTCCGCCCTTTTGGTTGGCAACAGCGATGATTCTTAATTTACTCATTCTGCATCATTCCTCAAATGCGATTTTCTCACTGCGAAAGCAGTTCATTTATTATAATAACATAATTTGTTTACAAAACAAACATATATTTTTAGTTTCACGTGAAACTCATATATTTTTTGTCCATAAAAATAACCCTGTGTTCCACGTGAAACACAGGGCGGCATACGTCTGTAAATCTTACATTTGTGTCGGGGCCTTTATACCAAGTATCTCAAGGCCGGATCTTATAACAAGTCTTACGGCATCAACAACAGCAAGCCTTGCTTTTCTCACCTCAGCATCATCTGTCAAAATAATATTATCATGGTAAAACTTATTGAACGCCTGCGAAAGATCGACTAAATATCTGGCGATAACAGACGGCTCATACCTGCCGGCGGCCTCCGTGATTTTATCGGGATACGCGGCAAGGACCTTGCATACATCTACGGAAGCGTCATCAGTAAGGACGGAATAATCAATATCCTTCTTCATGCTTTCGTCATATTCAGCCTTTTTAAGGACACTACATGCTCTCGCGTGTGTGTACTGTACATAGGGGCCTGTCTCTCCGTCAAAGTTAAGCATTCTGTCCCACGAGAAAACTATATCCTTGATCCTTCCGTTATAAAGATCATCGAAAATGACCGCTCCAATACCGACCTCTTTGGCTACCTCCTCCTTGTCAGGAAGATCAGGATTTTTCTCATCGATTATTCTCATCGTCTTTTTTACCGCCTCGTCAAGAAGATCCTCCATAAGGACGACCTTGCCCTTCCTTGTCGAAAGCTTACCGTCCTCAAGACTTACAAGGCCAAAGGGTACATGAACAAGGTCCTTGGACCAGCTGTAGCCCATCTTTTCGATAACCTTAAACCACTGGGCGAAATGAAGATTCTGATCTATAGCGGTAACGTATACGCATTTGTCAAAATCAAATGTGTTTTTTCTGTAAAGAGCGGCCGTAATATCTCTGGTGGCATAAAGGGTACCGCCGTCGGTCCTTATAATAAGACAGGGCGGCATTTTAGCGTCCTCAAGATCAACGATCATAGCTCCGTTGCTTTCCGTAAGAAGTCCCTTGTCCTTAAGCTCCTGAACAACCGGAGCCATTTTGTCATTATAAAAGCTTTCGCCGGTGTAATGGTCAAACTTCACGCCAAGCTTATCGTAAACCCGCTCAAATTCCTTGATGCTTATATCATAGAACCATTTCCAAAGGGTAAGAGCCTCCTCATCACCCTCCTGCATTTTTACGAACCATGCTCTGGCGAGATCGTCAAGTGAAGGATCCTTTTCGGCCTCCTCATGGAACTTTACATAAATCCTTGTAAGCTCGCTGATTCCCTTGTTTTCAACGTCCTCCTTGCTTCCCCAGAGCTTATATGCCTGTATGAGCTTGCCAAACTGTGTGCCCCAGTCGCCAAGATGGTTGACGCCGACGCACTTATAACCCATTTTTTCAAAGATTCTGTAAAGCGCCGCTCCTATAACAGTGGAACGCAGGTGCCCTACATGGAAGGGTTTGGCGATATTTGGCGAAGAATAGTCGATAACAATAGTCTTGCCGTCGCCGGAGGAGGTTTTGCCGTAGCTTTCGCCCTCAGCTATAATTTTCTCCATAACCGTCTTTGCGTAAACGCTTTTGTCCGTGAAAAAATTTATATATGCCGCGACAGGCTCTATTTTTGAAAAGCAGCCGCTGTTCTGAATTTTTGAGCAGATGTCGGAGGCAATCATATTAGGGGCCTTTCGCAACGTTTTCGCAAGTCTGAAACAGGGGAAAGCGTAATCGCCCATCTCAGGCTTGGCGGGGATCTCAATAAAGCCCTCAATATCGTTTATGTCCAGATCTGCCGCAGAAGCTATTAATAACGCGGCCTCATGCTTAAAGTCCATCAATTTCAATCCTTTCAAAATAATATAATTTCTTCTTGTAAGTATATTCCACGAAAGGAAACCTGTCAATAAATCCGGCGGCAAAATCACATACAGAAGTCGTTAAGCTCGCTGAGAGAAAGTATTCTGTAGACCATTCCGCCATAGCGCTCCATGAATTCGGGCAGAGATGAGGCCGGATAGTGAATGACAGCTTCGGAGCCTTTCAGCTCGTCGATACATTCGGTAATTCCGTTTATAAACGATTCATTCAGTATACTGTAGAACTGAGGTCCGAAATCACCGTGGAAGCGTTTGATATTTTTTAAGAACAGCTTTTTATGATTATTGAAAAGTGAAAAATTGACCAGCTTCGTAGGATATGGTACTTTTTCCTCATCAATTACATAAAAATTAAGTTCCGTGTTTTTGGTGTAAATTTTGAGGACATTGTCGATATGAGCCTTGCGCTCGTCCATAGACATTTTGTGCATAACGTCGGTGAAATAAAGCTCGCCGTCCTCCAAATATTTGAGAAGCGTGGACTTAAACACAAAAAAGTCCGCCTTTTCTTTTCGGAAAATTTCCTCCCAGGAGGTTAAAAGTCTGCTGAAAAACTTTTCCATTGACTCGTCGAAGCCCTGCTCGCGGGCAGATCTTAATATTGATTCCGTACACTCAATCGGAAGGAAAAATTCGCAGCCCCTTGCCAGAAACATCTGGAAGTCGCCGTATCCATAGAAATTGCTCCTGTAGCCGGTATGCATCATTTCCTTAGCGGTGGTGGCCATGATCAGAAGGTGATTGATCTTAAAAAGTGAAGCGGTCTGCTCATAGATCTTCTGGATCTTTTCGGGGTCTGTAATGACTACCGCCAACACGATTCTGCCATTTTTATCAATTGAGCAAAGCACAGCGACCTTATTTTTTACAACTATAAGGTTCTGATTTTTGAAATTCGCGTTGTCATAAAAATCGAAGGAAATATAATGATAGCAATTTATAAAGCCATAAAGAGGGAGATAGTCCTGTTTAGTCAGCTCGGAGGTATTGATGCCGATTTTTACTCTTATGGGAGAAGCCTGCTCCGGCTGCGGCTCTACGTCAAGCTGGGTTTTCTTAAGCATGGCGCATATGTCAAGGGTACAAAGCACCTCAACAGGCTCGGGAGAGGTATAGAGAATGGAGGGAAGCTCCCTTGTAATGTAATCCGCGATCTCATACCTTGTTGTAAGCACCCTTGCATGGTGAATGATATTTTTCTTTATCTGGCTGTCATTGTAGTTCAGTGAATTTTTAAAGGAATCCTTAAGCAGGGTGTAAATATAAGGTTCAAGCTGCTCCGCCTTTACGCTTACAGAAAATTCCAGACAGAAATCTTCTAGTTCACCCTGACTGAGGATCTCTTCAGAAAAGGCTTTTGCCAGGCTTCTGTTAATGTCAGGAGCGACTCTGGCCGCCGGCAGCTTTGATTTATTGCACCATTTGCTTATATATGAGATGTCATATCCGGCTATGTCAGCCACGGCAGACATTTTCATGTCGGAAAATTTTATGAGTCTTTTCAAAGTTTCACCATATTCACCCATTTTGATGTCCTCCTTATGTCTATTTGTAAATAATTATAATTCAATAATTCAAACATGTAAACCATGATTTGTCAAATTTGACTTCAAATTTTGTCAATAAATCAGATAAAAGAAATTTGAATAAAACAAATTCCGGTTGATTTCATTCCATATCAACAAAGCTGGCAGTATAATACAACCATCAGGAGAAAATACCGGGGAAATTGCAGGCAGAAAAGGAGAATAAATCATGGGAATGGAAAAATACCGCAAGAGAATGCACCATGTAGGTATCGTACTTCCGTCAATCGAGGCGGCGAAAGAAGTAATGGACGTACTCGGAGTTGAGGCAGACTACACAGGCTATGTAAAGGCCTATACATCGGACTTGATTTTTACAAAATACAATGAAAATGAAAGTCCCATTGAGTTTATCATACCCCACGGCGGAGTGCTTGCCAAGTACAACAACGGAAAGGGTGGGATAGCTCATATCTGTATCGAGGTCACAGACATTAACGGAGCTACAGAGGAACTCATATCCAGAGGCTTTGAAATGCTTGAGAAGGAGCCGGTCGAGGGTACTGAGGATATTATTGTTAACTTCCTCCGCCCTAAATATTCACACGGCATACTGATCGAATTGGCCGAAACCGTAGGCCCCATCAACAGAGGATAAAAATTACTGACAGGATTCGGAGGTTATATATATGAAGAAAGTGAATATTTTAACACCGGCGGAGGCCGCCATGCTTATAAAAAACGGCGACACGGTCGCTACGGGAGGCTTTGTGGGAAGCGGCAGTCCGGAGACACTTTCCGCGGCCCTGGAAAGACGATTCCTTGAAAGCGGAGAGCCGAGAGATCTTACATATATATATGCTGCCGGACAGGGCAACCGTGACGGCAGAGGCTCTGACCATTTTGCGCACGAAGGCCTTGTGAAAAGGGTTATAGCCGGACACTGGAATATGGCTCCGAATCTCGGACAGCTTGCTATGGATAACAAGATCGAAGCCTATAATGTGCCGCAGGGAGTTCTCTGCCATATGTACAGAGACGCCGCCGCGCACAGAGCGGGTACTATCACCCATGTGGGCCTTCACACCTTCGCCGACCCCAGAATAGAGGGCGGAAAGCTCAACAGTATTACAACGGAAGAACTTGTGGAGGTCACGGAAATATTTGGACAGGAGCGTCTTATATATAAACCACAACCAATTGACATAGCGCTTATCAGAGCAACCTTTGCTGATGAAAACGGAAATATTTCCATGCAAAAGGAGGTATGTCCCTGCGACGCGACCGCTATGGCTATGGCGGCGCACAATAACGGCGGAAAGGTAATCGTTCAGGTAGAAAGAGTAGTAAAGGCAGGCAGCATAGATCCGAAGCTTGTTAAGATACCCGGCATACTTGTGGACGCGGCAGTAGTTTCCACGCCGGAGGAGCATCAGCAGTGCTTCAATAAGGACTATGACCCGACCCTGACAGGAGAGGCTTTAGCTCCGCTTGGCATATCTGAGCCGCTTCCGCTTTCGGCCAAGAAAATAATAGGCAGGAGAGCGGCAATGGAGCTGACGGAAAACACAGTCGTAAACCTGGGCATAGGGGCGCCGGAATATGTTTCGGCGGTTGCCAATGAGGAGGGCATAAACGATTATATGACCCTCACGGTCGAGGCCGGCCCGGTAGGCGGAGTGCCAATGGGCGGAACACAGTTTGGCGGCTCAAGAAACGCGGACTGTTATTTTGACCAGAATGTTATGTTCGACTTCTATGACGGCGGCGGAATAGACCTCGCGTTCCTCGGACTGGCTCAGGCCGATGAAAGCGGAAACGTGAATGTTTCAAAATTCGGCCCAAGGATCGCCGGCTGCGGCGGATTTATAGATATTACGCAAAACGCGAAAAAGGTTTTCTTCTGCGGGACCTTCACGGCGGGCGGACTTAAGACCAAAATCGAGAATGGCAAGCTTGTCATTGAAAAAGAGGGCAGAGAGCCTAAATTTATCAAACAGGTCGAGCAGATAACATTCAGCGGAAGCTATGCCGCAAGTATGGACCAGCCGGTAATGTACATAACCGAAAGGGCGGTATTCGAGCTTAGAAAGGACGGAGTTTACCTTACGGAAGCCGCACCCGGAATTGATGTTCAGAAGCAGATAACAGACCTCATGGGATTTGAGCCCAAAATCGACGGAGCGGTAAAAATAATGGATCCCAGAATTTTTAAAGAAGGAATAATGGGACTTAAAAAATAACAATACAAATTTTACAGGTTCTTGATAAATAGGTGTAAATTTTACATTAATATATTGACTTTTCTTGTATATTTGTATAAAATTATATTAGCATTCAGAATAGCATTCTGATATTTAGAATAAAACTAAAGGGATATTGAGGGAGGAAGTTTAATATGAATTTTGAATTTAACGAAAACCAGCTTGATTTACAGCAGATGGTAAGAGAGCTTGCGGAGAAGGAGATCGGTCCCAGAGCCAAGGAAAATGATGAGAAGGACGTTTTCCCCGTTGATCTTTTCAAAATGATGTCCGATATGGGACTTACAGCTATCGGCGTTCCTGAGGAGTTTGGCGGCCCTGAGGCTACTGACATCGAAAGAATGATAGCTATCGAGGAGATCGCTAAAAAGGACGGAGCGGTCGCCACTATCCTCGCTGTTCATGGTATGCTTATCCAGGCGCTCGTTAAATACGGCACAGAGGAACAGAAACAGAGATTTTTACCTAAAATCGCTGAGGAGGGCTACTACACAGCATTTGCTCTTACAGAGCCCGGCGCCGGTTCAGACCCCGCGTCAGCTAAGACAACAGCCGTTTATGACGCTGCTACAGACGAATATGTACTTAACGGAAATAAATGCTTTATTACAGGCGGAGCAAGAGCGGACGCTATCCTTGTATTCGCGCTTACAGACCCCTCAAAGGGATCCAAAGGAATGTCAGCATTTATCGTTGAGAAGGGCATGAAGGGCTTCTCAACAGGAAAAATCGAGGACAAGATGGGTATCAGGTGTTCAGAGACAGCGGAGCTTTTCTTTGACGACTGCCGTGTTCCCGCCGCTAACAGACTTGGCGAGGAGGGCAAAGGCTTCGGTATCGCTATGAACTCACTTGACGGAGCCAGAGTAGGAGTAGGCGCTATCGCCCTTGGTCTTGCAGAAGGCGCTCTTGAGGAATCTCTTGCTTATGTAAACCAGAGAGTACAGTTTGGCAAACCGATCGCGGCTCTGCAGGGTATCCAGTGGTACATAGCTGATATGGCTACAGAAATTGAGGCTGCTAAATGGATGGTTTACCATGCTTCATATTTAAGAACAGAGGGCAAGCCTTATACAAAGGAAGCTTCTATGGCTAAGCTTTTCTGCGCTAAGGTTGCCAGAGAGGTTACAAACCTTGCTATGCAGATACATGGCGGCTACGGCTACATGAAGGAGTATCCTGTTGAAAGAATGTACAGAGACGCCAAGATAACGGAAATTTATGAGGGAACATCAGAGATCCAGAAGGTTATCATCGCTAAGCAGGTTATGTCACCCAGAAAGTAAAAAACATTTCGGAGGCCGACATGAGGGAATTCAAAGTTGAAATTACGGAGATAATTCAAATAACGGTTGATATAGAAGCCAAAAGCAGAGAAAAGGCCGTTGAATCAGCAAGATTCCGTTATGACAGCGGAGAGTTTGCCATAGACAGTTCAGATTTGCTCGCGACGGAGTTTGAGGTTGTTTAGCGTTTGGAAACATAAAGTATAATTTCGGTGGCATCAGAGATATATCTTTGATGCCGCTTTTTTATTTATGCGTAAAATTATTTGCTCAATAAAAATCATATAGGGGAATTTATGAAAATGTGTTATAATATAAATATAGAAATGCGAGGTGGTTTCATGGAAACAAAAAATAACAAACTTAAAAGCAGAATTCTCATAAGTTCAGCGCTCTTTGTGCCTCTTATTATTAATAAAGCCATATTTTTCATGGCGGGTAAAAAATATCCTATAGCGGGAGTTTCTCAGACATACGATTGGCGCCTCGGAAAGGTGGCCTATACTGTCAGGGGAAACGGAAAGCCGCTGGTACTCATTCACGGGGCAAAGCCGGGAGAGTCATCGGCGGTATGGACAAAAAATATCGCGTCTCTGGCTGAGAGCTATAAGGTATATACTATCGACCTGTTGGGCTACGGAGCGTCGGAAAGGGTGAACACGACATATACAGCCTATACCTATGCTTCGTTGATAGACGACTTTATTACTGAAAAAGTAGGAAAGCCGGCCGCTGTGATCGCAGAGGGCGAGGGAGCCATGTTTGCCGCCACGGCATACGCTAAGAACCCGAAAAATTATAAAAAGCTTATTTTTATATGCCCTGAGGGGATCAGCAGCGGGTTTGCTTCGGACAGTGATAAGAAAAACAGGACGTTTTATGAGCTGCCGGTCGTTGGCGAGAGCGTTTATCTTCTGAATACGACTTTCGCGGCCATCAGGGCAGGGCTTGGCAAACTGATATATAATAAGGAAAAAACTAAAATTCTCACGGACAGCTTTTATTCCGCGGCGCATGTCGGCGGAGGACTTAACAGATTCGTTTACGCTTCCTACAAGACTAATTTTATGAATACAGATATCAAGCCTTATATCAGCTCGCTTAAAATACCTATGCTTGTCATTTGGGGCGAGGAGGCTGATGATGTAGAGAATTTTGAGAAGATCCAGGGACTTTCGGACAAGGCTCAGTATGCTTTATTTGAGGAAACGGCCTTATTGCCGAACTACGAAAACGCCGAGGAGTTCAACAAAATCGCTAAGGAATTTTTGAAATAAGAGGTAAGTAAAATTGACGAAAACAAAACAGACAGAGATGGAGAAATACTTAAGAGAGCTGATGGACACTGTTCTGGCGGAAGGAAAGGACGGGCTTGTGCCTAAGCTTGGCCCAAAATTTGTGGCCTGCGACTGCGAGGAGGGTTCCCTGACGCTGGAATTTGAGGTCAGGGAATGGATGATAAATCCCGAAAAGATATTATTCGGAGGTATGATGGTGTCAATGCTTGACAACGCATACGGATTTTTGTGCCATTATTTTGCCGGGGATAAATTTATTTCAACTATCAGCCTGAACTCAACATTTTTGAGGCCGGGAAAGCTGGGCGATGTGGTACGGGTCAAGGTCAAGGCGGATTCACACGGCAGGACTATAGTAAACATGAGCGGAGAAGTGTTTGACGTAACGCAGAACCAACTGATAGGCACAAGTCAGACCTCGTTTATGATACTTGATAAAAAGGTGACTCTATGATACTTAAAAATGCTGATAAAAAGGACCTTTACCGTATAAAGGCACTGTATGAGGAGGCTTTTCCGGCGAATGAGAGAAAGCCCTTTTCTGTGCTGGAAAACAACCGCCGCAGAGGAATGACTGATATTCTGGCGATATATGACGGGGAATTCCTTGGGTTGGTAATAACCGCAGGGTATAAGGATATGGTTCTGATCGATTATTTTGCCGTTGATGAGGGCAAAAGAGGCGGAGGGATCGGCGGAAGGGCCATCGAGCTTATAAGACAAAGATATGCCGGAAAGCGTGTTTTTCTTGAAATTGAGCTGCCGGACGTATCCTTCGCGAATAACGAGCAGAGAGTCAGAAGGAAGGGATTCTATCTCAGAAACGGCCTAAAGGACTCGGGAATTGCTGTAAACGTATATAATACGGACATGGAGCTTCTTGTATTTTCAGAAAATATCAGCTTTGAGGAATATGAGGCTCTCTATAAAGAGGCGATGGGCGAGGAATGGGTCGAGAAGTTCGGAAAGCCGAGGAAAAAATAAAAAGCCGCTGATATGTCGCATCTTCATAAGAAACCATAGATACAAAAAAGCCCTGAATGTCGGCCGCTGTGTTAAAAAGCTCCGCCGTGCCAAATCCGGC
>CAZBNY010000056.1:7765-10825 GCA_964493235.1 uncultured Lachnospiraceae bacterium | reverse complement strand
GCCCGCCTTTTTTGACGGCAACCATGTGGCTATGGGCCTTTTACAGCTTCTGCTTACAGTCATAATAATGGTAATAAATCAGAAGTTTTTTGTCAGCGGCTTTAAGAGCCTTCTTCACAGGGCGCCGAACATGGACACCCTTGTGGCACTCGGCTCCGGGGCGTCCTTTGTATACAGCGTATACGCGCTGTTCGCCATGACAGACGCCCAGGTAAAAGGCGATATGGCCGGCGTGATGATGTATATGGACGAGTTTTATTTTGAGTCGGCGGCGATGATACTTACGCTTATCACTGTCGGAAAAATGCTCGAGGCGCGCTCAAAGGGAAAAACTACCGACGCCCTTAAAAGCCTGATGAAGCTGGCGCCAAAAACAGCCACTGTCGTGATAAACGGCGTTGAGACAGAGGTATCGATAGAGCAGGTCAAAAAAGGTGATATATTTGTAGTACGCCCCGGTGAGAATATACCCGTGGACGGTATAGTTATAGAGGGAAGCAGCGCCGTAAATGAGGCGGCTCTGACAGGCGAGAGCATTCCGGTCGATAAAACGCCCGGAGACAGGGTCTCGGCGGCAACTATGAATCAGGCCGGATTTATAAAGTGCGAGGCGACAAGAGTAGGAGAGGACACGACCCTTTCACAGATAATACAGATGGTAAGCGACGCGGCGGCCACAAAGGCGCCTATCGCCAAGATCGCCGATAAGGTATCGGGCATTTTTGTCCCTGCGGTTATCACCATAGCGGCGGTTACGATCGTCATTTGGCTGGTCGCCGGACAGACCGTTGGCTTTGCTCTTGCAAGGGGTATTTCGGTGCTCGTAATAAGCTGCCCCTGCGCGCTGGGCCTCGCGACCCCTGTGGCTATTATGGTCGGCAACGGTATGGGAGCCAAGCACGGCATAATGTTCAAGACTGCCGTATCCCTTGAGGAAACGGGAAAAATGGAAATAGTGGCCCTTGACAAGACCGGAACCGTAACAAGCGGCGAACCAAGGGTAACGGATATTATACCCTCGGAGGGTATATCCGGCGACGAGCTTTTGCAAACCGCGTACTCACTTGAGAAAAAGAGCGAGCACCCCCTTGCCACAGCCATTTTGAAAAAGGCCGAGGAAAGCGGAATGTCAGCCGAGGAGGTCGAAGACTTTACCGCCCTTCCGGGCAACGGACTTACCGCGATACTCAACGGCGTTAAGCTCAGCGGCGGGAACATGAAGTTTATCAGCGGAGTTTCCGAGGTGCCGGAAGCGCTTTTAAGAAGATCCGAGCAGCTTGCCGAAGAAGGAAAGACACCGCTGTTTTTCAGCAGAGACAAGGAGCTTATCGGTATTATCGCGGTGGCTGACGTAATAAAGGAGGACAGCCCGCAGGCCGTTAAGGAGCTTCAGAACATGGGTATACACGTTGTCATGCTTACGGGCGACAACGAGAGGACGGCCAAGACCATCGGCAAACAGGCCGGAGTTGACGAGGTGATCGCGGGAGTTCTTCCCGACGGCAAGGAAAGCGTAATAAGAGAGCTTAAGAAAAAGGGCAAGGTGGCTATGGTCGGCGACGGTATCAACGACGCACCGGCACTTACAAGAGCTGACATGGGTATAGCCATAGGCGCCGGAGCGGATATAGCCATAGACGCTGCCGACGTTGTATTGATGAAAAGCCGGTTAAGCGATGTTCCAGCGGCGATAAGGCTCAGCAGGGCAACGCTGAAAAATATACATGAAAATTTGTTCTGGGCGTTCTTTTATAACGTCGTAGGTATTCCGCTGGCGGCAGGTTTGTGGTACCCTATATTCGGACTGAAGCTTAATCCCATGTTCGGCGCGGCGGCGATGAGTCTGTCGAGCTTCTGCGTCGTTACAAACGCTCTCAGACTGAATCTGTTTAATATAAGGGATTCGAGAAAGGACAAAAAAATAAAACATAAAAATCATGAAGTAAAAGAAATAAAAGAGGAAAAAACGGAGGAAAATGAAATGGAAAAAACAATGAAAATCGAAGGTATGATGTGTGGACACTGCGAGGCAACGGTCAAGAAAAGCCTTGAGGCCCTTCCCGAGGTCACAGAGGCGATAGTAAGCCATGAGTCCGGAACAGCGATCGTTAAGCTCAACGCTGACATTGACAACGCCGTTCTTAAAAAGACAGTTGAGGATAAGGATTACACAGTAACGGGAATAGAATAAAAACGCGAGTAAAAATGCCTGAACTACAGGTGTTTCTGAGGGTGCCGATAAAAGTCGGCACCCTTTGCTTTTTTTCAGCGGCGAAAAGCACAGAGGTCATTGTCCGCGGGATCTCGGGCGCTTTTTTGAATTTTCAAAGTCATGTTGACAATAGGAGATATATATGCTACAATTCATAACAGTGTTATGAAACTATGTTATGAATTGACATAGACGGAGGTATATATGGCAAAGCAAATAGAGGGCGTATATGAGAGAATATTGGAATGCGCCAAAAAGGAGTTTCTTGAAAAGGGCTACAGGGACGCGTCGCTGCGGACGATAGCCGCCGAGGCAAATACAAGCACGAATTCGATATACGTCCGCTTTAAGGATAAGGAAGGATTGTTTGAGGCGATCGTTGGGCCTGTTTTGAATGGATTGATTGATATTTTTAACAGCTATCAGGAGAATTTTCATAGCTTTGACAGCGAGACACAGAGAAAATGTGTCAATGAATACTCTTTTGAGGGCATGGATAAGCTTTTAGACTATATGTATGATAATTTTGACGAGTTTTTGCTGCTGTTAGACGCTTCGCACGGAACGAGATTTCAGAATTTTATAGACGAGCTTACACGCATTGAGGTGGAATATACATACAAGTATATAGAATGCGTCGGCCTGTCAAAGGGCGAGATGAGCGAGATTACCGAGGATTTTGTACACATAGTTACGACAGCTTATTTTGAGGGTGTGTTTGAGGTAATCCGCCACAGAATGGACAGGGAAACCGCCGGAAAATACATAGGTATGCTGGAAAGATACTATGCGGCGGGATTTGATACATTTTTAAATTTTAAGCAGTATTAAGGCGCAAAAGGGCCGTG
>CAZBNY010000056.1:0-7665 GCA_964493235.1 uncultured Lachnospiraceae bacterium | reverse complement strand
CGGCTGGATATTATACAGGTCGGGAAGTCTCGGCATGGAGACCTTTATTACCTCTATCATACTTTCGCTGGGAATAACGGGACCGCTGATGGCGGCGATGAACTTTACGGACAGTCTGGCGAAGATCGGGACCATAGTTGGGTCGGTGGACTCTATATTAAACGGTGAGGAGCAGATACATAAAACAAAGAGGGTAAGCCTGTCAGACAGAAAAATAAAGCTGGACAATGTTTCCTTTGGTTATCACGAGGGCAATGAGATAATTCATAATATCAATCTGGAAATACCGTCGGGAAGTCTGACCGCCCTTGTAGGCCCGTCAGGCTCAGGAAAGTCAACAATAGCCAAGCTGATAGCCGGCTTCTGGGACGTTAAGCAGGGCCGTATAACGATGGGAGGCCATGACCTTAAGGATATTCCTTTGGAACAGATCTATGATCAGGTGGCGTTTGTGTCGCAGGACAATTACCTGTTTGACGAGTCCATCAGGGAAAACATACGTATGGGCAGGCCGAGCGCCTCGGATAGGGAGGTCGAGGCCGTTGCCGCAAGGAGGGCCCGCTGCGACGACTTTATAGAGTCTTTGCCCAACGGCTACAATACGATGATAGGCGAGGGCGGAGCGTCGCTTTCGGGCGGTGAGAAGCAGAGGATAAGTATAGCCAGAGCGATGCTTAAGGACGCGCCGATAGTTATTTTTGACGAGGCCACCGCAAATGTTGACCCGGAAAATGAGGACAGACTGCAAAGGGCCATTGAGGAGCTGACAAGGGACAAAACTATCATTATGATCGCCCACAGATTAAAGACCGTGCGCAACGCCGACCAGATCATTGTGATGGACAACGGAAAAATAGTCCAGAGGGGCAGACATGACGAGCTTATCAAGGACAACGGAATTTACGCCGACTTCGTGCTTGGACGCAAAGAGGCGGCCACATGGAAGATAAGGGCGTGAATTAAAATGTCCGTTTGGGACTTAATAGGCTGATTGGGACAGAAATAGAGGACAGCGTCTGATAGCATAATAAAGCATGAGGGAGGCGGTTTAGTGGAAAATGAGATCATTAACAGCGGTGAGTTCTTGAAGCTCGCCTCTGATGACGGCTGCGCGGTTTATCAGCTTCGTAATGAGGCAGGAGAGGGAACAATGACGATATACGAGGTTTTCCCGGGAGTTTCACTGTCCTACAACGATTTTCATATGAGCTATTATGACAGCGATTTCAAGCCCTGCAGGGAGTTTTTCTGCATAGACCACTGCAGAGAGGGCCGTCTGGAATATCCGGCGGCAAATAACGCCTATTCCTATGTTGAGGCGGGCGACCTTAAGCTTGACAGAAGGCTTACCCATACGGGGCATTTTGAGATGCCGCTTTCGCACTATCATGGAGCGACGATCACCCTGTGTATGGAGAAGGCCCAAGAGGCGCTTAAGTCGGAGATAAAGGATTTTCCTGTTGATATAAACAGGCTGCAAAAAAAGTTCTGCCCTGATATTTACCCGACGGTCATACACGGAGCCGGCTCGATAGAGCATATTTTCGGCGAGCTGTATTCCGTGCCTGAAAAAATAAAGCGGCCGTATTTCAAGATAAAAATACTGGAGCTGCTGCTTTATCTTGAGGCACTGGAGATGCCGGAAAACCCCTTGGAAAAGCCGTATTTTTACAAGACTCAGGTGGAAAAAACAAAGGCGGTGCAACAGTTCATTACCCGGCACATGGACGAAAATTATACTCAGGAGGAGCTTTCGTCGAGATTTGATATTCCGCTCACCACACTGAAACAATGCTTCAAATCGGTATTCGGATCGACTATAGGCAGCTATCTTACGCGATACAGAATGAATCAGGCGGCGGTCATGCTCAAAACAAAGCGTCAAATGAGCGTTACGGAGATAGCCGGCCTTGCAGGCTATGACAGTCCGAGCAAGTTTGCCATAGCTTTCAGAAAGGTCATAGGAATGTCGCCGACGGAATACCGCAGACAGATACATTAACTTTGTCCGATGGGGACAAAGCCGGCTTAACGGAGCTGATAAAAGCAATAAAATACTCTATTATATGGACAGCGTTGAAAAGGCGCTGTCTGTTTTTATGCAAAAACTGGAAGGAGTGTTTTATATGAGGCAAGACAATGAGGGAAACAGCTGGTTCTCATGCCTGCTGACCTACGCTTCGGGCAGCAGGGGACGGCTGATAGCGTCGGTCATACTTTCGGTCATAAGCGTGACCGCCGGACTTTTGCCGTATTATTGCCTGTATAGGGTCATCGACGGGTTTATTGTCGGGACGGTAAGCTCAGATATGATATTCGGCTGGAGCGCGCTGGCTCTGGCGGCATATGCCGTTAAGGTGGTGTTATTCGGTTTTTCAACGATGCTTTCACATTACGCGGCTTATCATATTCTGGAGGGACTCAGGCTCAGGGTGGCGGACAGGTTCCTTCATGCGCCGTTAGGCGAGGTCACGGCCCATTCGATCGGCGAAATCAAAAACATAATGGTTGATAAAATAGAGGATATTGAGCCGCCGCTGGCGCATATGATCCCTGAAGGCTCGGGACATATCGTCCTGCCGCTGGTGAGCCTTATCGCCCTGTTTACGGTGGACTGGCGCGTAGCGCTGGCGTCGCTTATCACTGTACCGTTTTCCGCGATATGTATGGCGCTGACATTTAAGATAAGCGGGGAAAATTTTGATAAGTATAACACCTCAAATTCCCATATGAACAGCGCCATTGTCGAGTATATCGAGGGAATAGAGGTAATAAAGGCATTCGGAAGATCGGGCGTATCCTATGAAAAATACGCTAAGGCGATCAATGATTACAAGATTTTCGTAATTAAGTGGATGTCCTCCACGTGGGTAACAATGAAGCTGGCCTTCGCCCTGTTTCCGTCGACTTTGCTCGGAACGCTGCCCGTAAGCCTTCTGCTAGCGGCAAACGGAACGATAACGGCGGCGCAGGCAGCTCTGTGCGTTATGCTTTCGATGTCGATGATAATGTCGCTGGCAAAGCTGGAGGTATTCATAAACAGCATAAAGGAAATACAGCTTACGATAGAGGAGCTGCAAACCTATCTTACTATGCCTAAGCTGCCGGAGCCGGACAAAAAAGCGGAGCTTAAGGACTATGGCATAGAGCTGAAAGGAGTACACTTCTCCTACAGCGGAAAACAGTCGGACGAGGTGCTGCACGGCATTGACCTCAAGCTCCCTCAGGGCAGCTTCACCGCCCTTGTAGGCCCGTCGGGAGGAGGGAAATCAACGGTGGCCAAGCTGATCTCAAGATTCTGGGACACAACGGGCGGCGAGATCAAGATCGGCGGTATAAACATAAAGGATATGCCGCTGTCACAGCTCGCTGACACGGTCAGCTTTGTTACTCAGGAAAACTTCCTGTTCCGCTGCTCGCTTAAAGAAAACATAAGACTGGGAGATCCCAAGGCGAGCGATGCCGAGGTCTACGCGGCGGCGCGGGCCGCCAGATGCGACGGGTTCATCTCAAAGCTGCCGCTGGGATATGATACTCCGGCGGGCGAGGCGGGCAAAAGGCTTTCCGGCGGAGAGAAACAAAGGATAGCTATTGCGAGAATGATATTGAAAAACGCCCCTGTGGTGATACTTGATGAGGCAACCGCGTTTACCGACCCGGAGAATGAGGCGGGCATACAGCAAAGCATAGCTGCCCTGACAAAAGGGAAAACACTGCTTGTAATAGCTCACAGGCTCTCGACCATAAAAAACGCCGACAATATCATAGTGCTGAAGGACGGACAGATATTGGCGCAGGGCAGACATGAGCAGCTGCTGAAATACTGCCCGCTCTATGTCGAAATGTGGAAGGCGCATATCGGAGCCAGAGACTGGGCGGTTTCGGGAAAGGAGGAAACAGCCTGTGTTTAAGACTGTAAAGAGAATAATCGACTGGTGCGGAGAATTTAAGGGAAGGCTGTATATAGGATTCGTGTTTTCGTTCTTTTCTACATGGTTTTCGGCAATGCCGGTATCGGTCGCTGCCTATACTGTCGGACTTCTTATAGAAAGCGAGAAAAGCGGCGTGCCCTTTGATCGTAAATGGGTTGGGATCAGCTTCATATTAATAGCGGTATTTATATTTTTGAGATTCCTGTTTGACTATCTCAGGGCGAAATTTCAGGAAACAATAAGCTATGAGCTGGTGGCAAGGGACCGTCTTGCTATCGGAGAGGCGTTAAAGAGGGTGTCGCTTGGCTATTTTCAGCAGACAGATACAGGAAACATTCTGAATTCCATAACAACGGGACTGCATTCGCTGGAAAACATGGGAATGAGAATGGTAGACAGCTTTGCAGGCGGATATTTGCATTTCATCTGCATATTCCTCTGCCTGATGTATTTCAGTCCGCTCGTTTCGCTTATTTCCCTTGCGGGAGCGGCACTGTCGTTTTTCTTCCTGCTGCGTGTGTCAAAATACAGCGCTAAAAACGCTCCCGTGTCGGCGAGGGCCGGACGCGACCTGACGGCGGCCACTATAGAATACGCCAGAGGTCTGCCTGTAGTGAAATCCTTCGGCCAGGGCGGGGCGTCTATGGCGGCGATGGCCAAGGCGTGCAGAGACAGCAGAGATATATGCCTGAAAATAGAATGGGGATTTATTCCCCCCAACTGTCTGCACCTGCTGGCATTGAAAACAGCGGCGGCAGCGATGGCCGGCGACGCCTGCTATCTGGGATTTAAGGGAGTACTGTCATTTCCGCTGATGCTTATGTTTGTCTTTTTCTCGTTCAGTATTTTTACGGGACTTGAGTCCATAAGCGACAGCGCCCATGTGCTTGGGGTCATAGATACGGCTATGGACCGGATCGAGGCTCTGCGGGCCGACAGCTACATAGATAAGGACGGAAGGGAGATCAAGCTGAGTAAATATGATATTTCTTTTGAGAATGTGGATTTCGGCTATGACAGCAGTAATGTCCTGAATAATGTCAGCTTCAAAATACCGGAAAAAACATCAACCGCCATTGTTGGCCCCTCGGGTTCGGGAAAAACGACGATATGCAGTCTTATAGCGCGCTTTTATGACGTGCGAAATGGCAGGATAATGGTGGGAGGACACGACATCAGGGAATTTACCTGCGACAGCCTGCTGAAAAATATTTCGATGGTATTCCAGAACGTATATCTTTTCAATGATACAATTATGAACAATATACGCTTCGGCAAGCCTGATGCGACCGATGAGGAGGTATATGCGGCGGCGAGGACCGCAAGATGCCATGATTTCATAACTGCTCTGCCGGGCGGCTATAATACGGTGGTGGGCGAGGGCGGCTCAACGCTTTCCGGCGGGGAAAAACAGAGGATAAGTATTGCCAGAGCGATGCTGAAGGCCGCTCCTATCATAATTTTGGACGAGGCTACAGCAAGCGTCGATCCCGAGAATGAACATCTGATACAGGAGGCGATCTCTGAGCTTACAAAGGGAAAGACGATAATAACGATAGCGCATCGCTTGGCGACGATCGAAAACGCCGACCAGATATTAGTCATTGACGGCGGTACCGTGGTCCAAAGAGGTACCCATGAAGAGCTGATAAAACAGGAGGGAACCTACAAGGAGTTTATCAAGATCCGTGAACAGGCCGAGGGCTGGAAGATAGAAGCTTAAGAAATTCCAAACGAAATTCCAAACGAAATTACAAACGGCCTCGCCCATGCCACTAAATATACAGCGAGCGCAAGCGCTTTGTGAGGTCATGTGGATAAAAAATCGCTGTTTTAGGGGAAACAAAGAATTTTTTACACAACTAAAAAAATAGTGCGGTAATTTACTTTATTATTAAGCCGGTTACAGTTTAAAACCCCTTTTACAATTTCAATTGTAACTTGATTGTTTACTTAAGGTATCTCCACCTAAATAAAAAATGAAAATGCCGATTCATTTTTTAACAAAAAACCGCTTTTGCGGTTTTTTGTTTAGAGTATCGATAAAGCTGACACCCTTCGTCAAAATCAGGGCCTTGACGAGTATAAACAGACTCATGGGATTTATGTCATGAGAACCCTTTGTTTTTATTCTCGGCCGTGCGGATCCCACACGGAAAGCTTTTCGTTTTCCGGAGGCATAAGTTTTTATAATTCAATTGTGGCGTTTTCGGCTATTTTGACTATAAGCTCGACCGCTTTTTCCATAGACCTCAGCGGCACAAACTCATACGGGCCGTGGAAATTGTGCCCTCCGGCAAAGATATTAGGGCAGGGAAGTCCCATAAACGAAAGCCTCGCGCCATCTGTTCCGCCGCGGATAGGCTGAATTTTGGGAACAATGCCGCAGTCGGCCATTGATTTTTTTGCAAGCTCAATAATATCCATATTATTTTCGATTATTTCACGCATATTTCTGTACTGTTCGGTTATTTCGCATTTGGCCACATCGCCATACTTAGTGTTGATTTTTTTCACGGTCTCCTGCATGAAGGTTTTCCTTTTCTCAAAATCAACACTGTCAAAATCCCTGATTATATAATAAAGTCTTGCTTCGGAGACACCGCCTTTTATATCCGCAAGATGATAGAAGCCCTCATAGCCTTCGGTAGACGCTGGCGTTTCGTTTTCCGGCATCATTGTGACGAATTCTGACGCTATAAGAGCCGCGTTTTTCATTACGCCCTTGGCCGTTCCGGGGTGCACACTCTTGCCCTTAATAATGATCTCGGCCGACGCCGCATTGAAATTCTCATACTCAAGCTCCCCGATGGCGCCTCCGTCCATTGTGAAACCGAAATCGCAGTTCAGCGACGAAACATCAAGGAAATCAACGCCGCGGCCTATTTCCTCGTCGGGTGTGAAAAGCACGTGTATCTCACCGTGGGGGACATCGTTTTTGACCATATATTCCATTGCGGTCATTATCTCGGCTATTCCGGCCTTATCGTCGGCGCCAAGAAGCGTAGTTCCGTCGGAGGAAATTATCGTGTCACCGACATAATTCTTTAAATCGGGAAATTCTGCCGGATCGAGAAAGATGCCGTTGAGCCTGATGATTCCGCCGTCATAATTTTTTGTCAAAACCGGCTTTATTCCAAGTCCGCAGGCGTCGGGACTTGTATCCATATGAGCGATAAAGCAGATAGCGGGTACCTTTTTAGCGGTGTTGGAAGGAAGAAGGGCGGTGACATAGCCAAACTTATCCATGTTTACGCTTTCAAGACCTATGAGGCGGCATTCCTCGGCAAGAGCCTCGCCGAAGGCAAGCTGAAAAGGCGAGCTGGGGAACGTATCAGAGTCCTCGTTTGACGTTGTACATATATTCACATATTTCAGAAATCTATTCAATACATTAGACAATACATTTTACCTCCTGTTTTTTCATTTATACATACTATTATAACACAAATCCGGAAGGTGATAAGATGTCATTTTGGTGGTTATACAAGAGTAAAGTTAAAATGCATAAAACAAACCGATGCTGTTATTATATAATGATGTAGAAAATGTAAATGTTAATTGATGAAAAATGATTTGAAATGGTATATATTATATAATAATATTCTTTAAAAGAAAAACATCTTGTCCTAATTCACAAAAGGTATTATAATGAAAATCAGAATGAGAAAGCTATGGGAAACAGGCTTTTGAACATTGAAAAACAAATAGCGATAACCGGTGATTATTTCGT
>CAZBNY010000055.1:0-10831 GCA_964493235.1 uncultured Lachnospiraceae bacterium | reverse complement strand
TTTTTTAATATTACTGCTCCTCATCATCTTTTTTGATGGAATATATCTGTACCCATTTTTATGCCCTAAAAAAGCTCCCTCAAGCGCTGGCTAAAGGGAGCTGACTTTTCATTCTTCTGTTGTTTCTACATACTGTTTGAGAGCCGCGTCGATAAATCTTACATAATCGTCTCCGCCATATACGCCCTCGTAATAGCCGCCTCGGGCAATGCCGTTTTTATCAACCATAGTGAAGGCGGGTATCGTCTCAAACTTGTTTTGTACAAAGCCGGCAAGCTTACTGTCAAGCTTGATTATGTCAAACTGAACTCCGGCCTTCTCGGCGGCCTCCTTAGCCGTCCGCGCAAGCTCGTCCGCCTGACTGCTGTTGTCAAGCTTCGAGGAGGGGGTGTCTATACATAAGGCGACAACGTTTACATTTCCAAGCTCCTTAGCGTGCTCATAGGCCTGCTCGATAGCGCCAAGGTTGTCCACATCAGGATAAATATACGTTCCCCAAATGTAGAACAGTGTAAGGTCATAGTCGCTGAATATGCCGCTGTCAATCTCCTCACCGTCAAGGGTCTCTGTCGAGAACGAGACAGTGTTTTTCTCAGCGTATTTGCTCTCTACATAGGCGTCCACATCAAAGTCCGTGACAGTCATCGACTCAGCCAGCTCATTGACGGTCTCGCAGATGCTGTCGTATATTTCTATATCCTCTTTGCTAATCTTTCTGGTTGAGCCTACATAGTCGGAGAACAGATAGTATCTCACGCCGTTATTCTCATTTATAAGCTCCCTTGATGAGAAGGTCGTATACAGACCGGAGCTTTTGAGCTTTTCGGCATTGTCGGACTGCACCACAACTATCTCGCAGATAGGATATAAGTAATCGTCAAGCTGGAATCCGTCAGTGGCCTGTGATATAGTTTTCCAGTCATCAGGCGTAATATAGTTGTACCTGATGTTTTCTATAGTATAATCTTCCTCATAGGCATACGGGTATATATTGTTGGTCTTTGCGTATTCCTGCCAGCTTTCGGGCGTAGTATATTTAAGTCCTATACTGGAGAAATCGACCTCTCGACTGTCCAGTATGTTTTGCTCCGTACTCTCCTGTTTGGAACAGGCGCTCGCGAAGGTACCGCAGGCAAGTACGGCGGATAGCATAAGGGCAATATATTTTATTTTCATTTCTATACCTCCTAAACAATACATAACATTATACTATATTCACTGGTTTTTTGCAAATTATAAATTAAATGTGTTATAATAAAATTGCCTGGATTACAAAAATTAATCATATTCTAATAGAGCGCAAATGTACAATCGATAAAAAATTATTTATTATTATAAAAAAGGATCGATTACTGTGAATAAAGCGGTAAATCAAGCCGGTCATTTTTATGAATAATTATTTAATATGTACTAAAGGCTTTTAAATTTATCCAAAATGATATATTATTAATATAGGCGTAACGGAAGAGGGGAAATCCTATGAATAAAAAAATTCTTTTGATCGAAGATGAGGTAAAGCTTGCAAGATTTGTCGAGCTGGAGCTTAGATACGAGGGTTACGATGTTAAGGTTTGCCATGACGGCAGAGAGGGCTTTGAAGAGTTCCAGACGGGAATATATGATCTGATACTTCTTGACCTTATGCTGCCCGGCCTTAACGGAATAGAGATTTGCCGAAGAATAAGAAAAAGCAGCGAGATACCTATTATCATGCTTACGGCCAAGGACGAGGTGATAGATAAGGTCGCGGGACTCGATTCCGGAGCGGACGACTATGTTACCAAGCCCTTTGCTATAGAGGAGCTGCTTGCCAGAATGAGAGTTGCCCTCAAAAGAGTAAGACCGGACCCGATAGTAAAAAATATATACAGATGCGGGGACCTCATAGTTGACGCTGACAAGCATCTTGTGAAGGTCGGCGACGACACGATAGATCTGACCAAAAGGGAGTATGACCTTCTTCTCTACCTGCTGAAAAACAAAAATATCGTGCTTTCAAGGGAGCAGATACTTAATCAGGTGTGGGGATATAATTATATAGGAGAGACAAACGTGGTAGACGTATACGTCAGGTATCTTCGCTCAAAGATAGACGAGAAATACGATAAAAAATTTATACACACCATCAGGGGAGTTGGATATTATATAAAAGATGATGAACAGGATTAAATGCAGATTTGATAGAATGCCGATAACAAAGAAGATAATGTTACTTTACGCTTCTTTGTTTACGCTGACGATAATGTCCATAAGCTGCGTGCTTCTCATTACGGCAAGAAATATGGGGATAGGGGTCACGCTTTCCGCGCTGCAAAGCTATTCTAAAGATATTGAGAATCTCATATTTTCGGGCAATAAGCTTACGGAAAGCGGGATACAGTCCATTATCGGGAACAGCTATATCGACTACATAATCGAGGATCGGGTGGACGGCGTCATATTCGCCAGCGACGCCTTTATTCCCGACGATCAGGAAGTCGATATGCCGATAGACAGCAAGGAGTTCCCCGATGATTTGGAGGAAGGTTTTTCCCTTAAAAAGAAAAGCCATAACCCAAGCTCTATAATAGTCATAGATGACAACGACTATACTGTTTATACAAAAAATGGCAACGACTTCATTTGCGTACAGGACGAGATAGAGTATAACGGGCTGACATATGTAGTCAAGCTGTTTAAGGCTACCGACAACAATATGTTTTTTGTGAAGTATATAGCCATAAGACTGCTCTACATCAATATTATAGGAATATTTGTGGCAAGCCTTATAGGCTCTTATATAAGCTTTGTGCTGCTTAGACCTGTGCGCAAGATACGTGAGACTGCCGCCAGGATAAGCGTCGAGGATCTTAGCCAGAGGATAGAGATCTCCGGCCCCGATGACGAGCTGAAGGAGCTGTCAGTGACCTTCAACTCCATGATAGACAGGCTCGAGCAGTCCTTTGAGCAGCAAAGCAGGTTCGTTTCCGATGCATCCCATGAGCTGAGGACGCCTATCTCGGTAATAAAGGGATACGCCAACCTTATCAACCGGTGGGGGAAAGACGATCCTGAGATTTTGCAGGAGGCTGTTAATAATATTCTTGAGGAAACGGATTATATGTCGGTAATGATAAAGAACCTTCTGTTCCTTGCTAAAAGCGACCAGAGGAGAAATCAGATCAATAAACAGCCGATGTCGCTCAATGACGCTGTCATCGACATAGCCAAGGACCTGAGCGTTACCGATGAAAAGATCCGGATAGAGACTGACATAAGCAATGAGAATATAATAATAAACGCCGATCCCGACCTTATAAAGCAGATGCTTTGGATATATACGGAGAATGCCATAAAATACAGTGGAGACGAGAAGAAAATAGTTTATCGTGTGTATATGGAGGAAGGTTATGCCTGCATAAGCGTCAAGGATAACGGATTTGGCATAAGCGAGGAGGACCTTCCGTATATTTTCGACAGGTTCTACCGGGTCGATAAGTCAAGGAATAAGGAGATAGCAGGAAACGGCCTTGGACTTTCCATCGCCAAATGGATAGTTGACGTGCATAACGGCAGGGTGGAGGTTTTAAGTACTGTCGGACAAGGCACCGAGTTTATAAGCAAATTCAGATTGGAATAATGAAAAAAGATGAAAAGGCATAGTTAAAAATGACTGTGCCTTTTTAATTATTTATCGTGATAAAGTAAGTTTTTTACAAACAGGTTTTAGAATTTGAGAGTAAAATTTTGAACAGGCAAAAAAATTCGCTAAAATTTTTTAGGCGCTTCGGCGGATTGTATACAATCTATAGAAGTTTTCAAAGTTTGAAAATTGTTATTGATTTAAGTATTTCTTCTGATTAAAATTAGTACTTAAGTTGCAACATATATATTCTCATATAGATGGAGGGAACACATCATGCAGGAACAGAAAATAAAGGAGTTCAAGAGAGTGCTTGTCGCCAACAGGGGCGAGATCGCCATAAGGGTATTCAGGGCGCTCAATGAGCTTGGCATACAGTCGATATGTGTTTTTTCAAAGGAGGACAAATATTCGGCCTTCAGAACAAAGGCTGATGAGAGCTATAAACTCAATCCAAATAAGGGTCCCATAGACGCCTATTTGGATATAAACGAGATCATAAAGATCGCTAAGGAAAGAAACGTAGACGCTATCCACCCGGGATATGGTTTTTTGTCTGAAAATCCCGAATTTGCAGAGGCCTGCGAGAAGAACGGCATCACATTTATCGGACCGACAGTAGAAACGATGAACGCTATGGGAGACAAGATCTCCTCAAAGCAGATAGCTATTAAATGCGGCGTTCCCATTATTCCGGGAGTTGACCACGCACTTAAGTCCGTTGACGAGGTGACGGACATCGCCGACAAGATAGGCTATCCCATAATGCTCAAGGCCTCAAATGGCGGCGGCGGACGCGGCATGAGGATCGTAAACAGCAGAGAGGATATGCCTAAGGAATTTGAGGAGGCTAAGAACGAGGCCAAAAAAGCGTTCGGTGACGATAAGATATTCATCGAGAAATACCTCAGAAGTCCCAAGCATATCGAGGTCCAGGTAATGGGAGATAAATACGGTAACGTTATACATCTCTATGACCGTGACTGTTCGGTACAGAGACGTCATCAGAAGGTCGTTGAGTATGCTCCGGCTGATTCCATAAGCAACGAGACAAGGCAGAAGATTTTTGCCGACGCTGTCAAGCTCTCAAAATTTGTAGGCTACAGTAACGCCGGAACACTGGAATTCCTTGTTGACGCCGACGAGAATTATTACTTCATCGAAATGAACCCACGTATTCAGGTAGAGCATACCGTTACGGAAATGGTAACAGGTCTTGACCTTGTAACTACACAGATACTTGTGGCCGAGGGCTACAGCCTGTTCTCGGATAAGGTAGGCATCAAGTCCCAGAAGGATATACATTGCAGTGGCCACGCCATTCAGCTTCGTGTCACGACTGAGGACCCTACGAACAACTTCCTTCCCGACACGGGAAAGATCACGGTTTATCGTTCACCGGCCGGAAACGGTATCCGTCTTGACGGTGGAAACGTGTTTACGGGAGCCGAGGTAACGCCTTATTACGACAGCCTGCTCGTTAAAATAATCGCCTATGACAGGACCTTTGAGGGAACTGTACGCAAGTGCGTAAGGGCCTTGAAGGAGACCCGTATAAGAGGCGTAAAGACAAACATACCGTTCCTCATCAACGTGGTGCAGAGCAAGACCTTCGAGGAGGGCAAATGCACAACAACCTTCATCGAGGAGACGCCGGAGCTTTTCGACATCGCCCAGTCAAAGGACAGGGCCTCAAAGATAGCCGAGTTCATAGGAAACAAGATAGTCAACGAGTCCAAAGGCGAAAAGCCTGATTTCGGCCCCATAGAGCCGCCTAAATATGATGAGAGCATTCAGGTGTACGGCGCAAGGGACGAATTCCTTAAGCTTGGCGCCAGGGAATTCACACAGAAGATACTTAACGACAAAAAGCTCTACGTTACGGACACAACAATGCGTGACGCCCATCAGTCGCTGGTCGCTACACGTTTCCGTACAAAGGATCTGGTAACAGCGGCACCGGCGACCAATACGATATTGAGGAACGCTTTTTCGGCTGAGGCATGGGGCGGAGCTACCTTCGACGTAGCGTACCGCTTCCTTAAGGAGTCGCCCTGGGTAAGGCTTGAGCAGCTCAGAAGGTCAATGCCCAATACGCTTATACAGATGCTTCTTCGAGCGTCGAATGCTGTAGGCTACAAAAACTATCCTGACAACGTCGTTAAAAAATTCGTCGAGGTCTCTGCCGAGAGAGGAGTAGACGTATTCCGTATATTTGACTCGCTCAACTGGATAGAGAATATGAAGATGCCTATCGAGGTCGCCCTCGATACCGGCAAGATCGTAGAGGGCGCCATATGCTACACCGGCGATATAATGAATCCCGATGAGAAGAAATATACGCTTGATTATTATTTAAATAAGGCCAAGGAGATTGAAAGCTTAGGCTGCCATATATTCGCCATTAAGGACATGGCCGGACTTCTTAAGCCATATGCTGCTAAAAAGCTCTTTACCGAGCTTAAGAAGGAGCTTAGTATACCTGTCCATCTCCATACCCACGATACCACGGGCAACGGCGTTTCCACAGTGCTTATGGCTGCCGAGGCCGGAGTTGACATCGTTGACCTTGCCATAGAGTCCATGTCTACTATCACCAGCCAGCCTTCAATGAATTCGGTCGTATACGCCCTTAGGGGAACGGAAAGAGATACAGGACTTGAGCCTGATGAGCTTAAGGAACTTAGCCGCTACTATGAGGACGTAAGAAAGGTATACGGCGGCTTTGAGAGCAAAATGCAGACTCCAAGCACCGAGATATATAAGTATGAGATACCCGGCGGACAGTATTCCAACCTCCGTTTCCAGGTTAAGGAAATGGGTTCCGCCGACGACTTTGAGCAGATCAAGGAGCTTTATAAGCAGTCGAATGAGCTTTTCGGAAATATCGTAAAGGTAACTCCCACATCAAAGGTCATCGGTGACTTCGCCATCTTCATGCAGAAGAACGGGCTTACAAAGGACAACATCTTTGAGAAGGGCAAGGACCTTTCATATCCCGAGTCGGCCGTTGAGTATTTCAGGGGACTTGTGGGCAGACCCGACGGCGGCTTCCCCGAGGAGCTTTCAAAGATAGTCCTCAAGACACAGAAGCCTATCGACGGACGTGCAGGAGAGCTTCTTGAGCCGGCTGACTTTGACAAAATGGGCGAGGAACTTATGGATAAGCATAACTTCGACCACGTTAATATAAGAAATATATTGAGCTACGCTCTTTATCCAAAGGTATATGACGACTACTGCACACACCTTCAGCACTACAATGACGTTTCCCGTCTGGACAGCCACGTTTATTTCTACGGACTTAAGAAGGGCGAGGAGACCGTGCTCAGAATAGGCGAGGGAAAGGCCATCACTATCAGGTATATTGATATGATTGATCCCAATGAGGAAGGTTACAGAACGCTCACATTTGAGATAAACGGTATAATGAGAGAGGTAACGATACTCGATAAGAGCCTTGAGGTCAAGAGCGACAGAAAGCTCAAGGCCGAAAAGAACAAACCCGCTCATCTTGGCTCGCCTATCCCCGGAACGGTCAGCAAGATATTCGTCAAGGAAGGCGACAGGGTTGAGAAGAACACAGTAATTATGACCGTAGAGGCCATGAAGATGGAGACATCTATACTTTCCAGGGTTTCCGGCACTGTGGATAAGCTCTATGTCAGTGAAGGCTCGTCAGTCAGCCAGGAAGATCTTGTTGCTACCTTTAAGGTCGAGACAGAAAATAAATAACGAGAATAAAGATCCCATGCTTCGGTATGGGATTTTTTCTGTTGAAATAAGGCCGCCTATTAAGTATAATATAGTAGGACATTTATTTTTGTTTTTAGTGAAGGGACATATTATGATTTCATATATAAAAGGAGAAATAATATATAACGGCGGAGATACACTTGTCGTTGAGAACAACGGTATCGGCTATGAGGTGACTGTTCCGGCCTTCTCGGCGCAGAAGCTGTGTTCTCAGAAGGGAATAGTCACTGTGTATACATATATGAGCGTCAGGGAGGACGGTATCTCTCTTTTCGGATTTGCAAGCCGTGAGGAAAAGGCGATCTATGAGAAGCTTATCAGCGTTTCGGGAATAGGCCCCAAGGCCGCTGTCAGCATACTGGGAGCCATGACCCCGTCGCAGCTCATAACCGCCATTGTGTCGTCGGACGCGGCGGCCATAGCCAGAGCGCCTGGCATAGGCAAAAAAACGGCCCAGAGAGTTATACTTGACCTGAAGGATAAGATCAGCAGTACAGACCTTGCCGGTGTATTTGAGGATGGCGAGGAGACGGCCATGCTCGATACGGTCTCGGCGGGAGACGACAGGTCAGAGGCGGCGGAGGCACTGATCGCCCTCGGATATACAAGAAGTGAGGCCATAAAGGCCGTAAGCAGGGTATATAATGACTCTATGGACGTACAGAAAATACTCTCAGCCGCGCTGAGAGAGCTTAGCAGACTTTAAATAACGGAGCGTTGAAATGGATAAAAGGATTATTACAACCGCTGCCGATAATTACGACAGCGACATAGAGCTTAGTCTCAGGCCGGACGATCTGGATTCCTATATCGGTCAGGACAAGGTCAAGGAAAATCTTAAAGTGTTCATCGAGGCCGCCAAAAAGAGAGGGGAGCCGCTGGATCATGTGCTTCTCTACGGCCCTCCTGGACTTGGAAAGACGACCCTTTCCAACATAATAGCCAATGAGATGGGCGCGGGGTTCAAGGCCACATCAGGCCCTGCTATAGAGCGCCCTGGCGACATGGCAGCTATTTTGAACAGCCTTAATGAGGGCGATATTCTTTTTGTAGACGAGATACACCGTCTTAACAGAATAATTGAGGAAATACTTTATCCCGCTATGGAGGACTTTGTTATAGACATTGTCATAGGCAAAGGCTCGGGGGCAAGGAGCGTAAGACTGGAGCTTCCAAAGTTCACGCTCATAGGGGCCACGACAAGGATAGGCCTGCTTACGGCGCCGCTTCGTGACCGCTTCGGCGTGGTTAACCATTTGGAGCCGTACAATACGTCAGATCTTTCAAAAATAGTTGTCCGCTCGGCAGGAGTGCTCAATACGGAGATAGACGCCGGCGGAGCGGCAGAGATAGCCAGACGCGCCAGAGGTACGCCCAGGATAGCCAATCGCCTGCTTAAAAGGGTACGTGACTTCGCCCAGGTAAGATACGACGGAGTGATAACCTGCGAGGTGGCTTCTGTGGCGCTGGATCTGCTGGAGGTCGATAAAAACGGACTTGACAATACCGACAGGAAATTACTGCTGACCATGATAGATAAATTCGGCGGGGGTCCGGTGGGACTTGACACCATAGCGGCCGCTGTCAATGAAGAGTCGGAGACCATAGAGGACGTGATAGAGCCGTATCTCATTCAGCTTGGATATATAAAACGTACTCCAAGGGGACGTGTGGTAACGGCCGGAGGCTATGGACATTTCGGGCTCAGACCGCCGAAGGACAGCGAGGCGGCTGAACAGATTCAGCTTGACATATGATAAAAACAGCCATGCACTTTGCCGCATGGCTGTATATGTATTATCTTTCCGCCCTTTCGATACAGGCGTTTGCCGCGCTGAGTATTATCTCTCCGGTCACGACGGCGTCTGACGAAAGCTGAATGTCGCTGGTGGATTGCGAGGTCAGTATCTGACCGCAAATTTCGTCAGCGGTAGTTTGCGCGAGCGGATAAAACACGTTTAATGTGCCTGAAGTAGGGATAAATGTCACATCGGTGATTTTATCCTCGCTGAAGGTGAGAGAGACAGCGGCACTTTCGTTTCCGATAGATACGTTGGTCGTATATGTACCGGATCTATATTTGGCGTCTGGTTTTTTGGGAACGAGCGTTATGATAAGCGCGATTATTATGGCGGCGCCTATTACAGCGAAAACAGCCGTTTTTATAAGCTCTTTCAGCTTGATCACCATAAATTTTGTTTTGCTCATACTGTGTCCTCCAAAGGCGTTTTATTATATATTTATTGGGATTTGAACTATATTATTACTTGTCAGGGTGGTTTTTGATATGGGACTGAGATTTATCATAGGAAGAAGCGGGAGCGGAAAAAGTTCCTTCTGTCTGAATGAAATAAAGGAAAAGCAGGGTCTTGCCAACAGGCTCATCTACATAGTTCCGGAGCAGTATTCGCTCCAGGCTGAAAGGGAGCTTGTGGCTGTTACGGGAGGGATAATATCCGCCGTTGTTTTGAGCTTCAGAAGGCTTGCCGACAACATTTTTTCCGAAAATGGCGGAATAAGCGGCCCAGCCTTGAGCGATACCGGCAAGCTTATGATACTTAGACGAATACTGATGAGAAACATGGACAGGCTCAACTATTTTGGGGCGGTATGCAAAAGACAGGGTTTTATCGCCCGTCTTGGCGAGGAAATAAGCGAGTTTGCCCAGGGAGGACTTTCTCCCGAGGATATAGCCGCTCTGGCTGAGAGCTTTGCCGAGAACAGCGCTATATCGATGAAGCTTAAGGACACGGCCTTTATCTATTCGGAATATTGCAGGTTTTTAAAGGATAATTACGTCTCGCCGGACGACCTTCTGACAACGGCCGCCGAAAAAATGAAGGAATCGGAATATATAAACGGTGCCGAGGTATGGCTGGACGGCTTTTATGGCTTTACCCATCAGGAGTTTGAGATAATAAACATATTGCTTTCAAGATGCGAGAGGGTCAGCGTTGTGCTGAATATGGACATAAAGACCTTTGAAACGAGTAGGCTTACGATAGAGGACAGCTTTTTTGAACCGTGGGACACTATGCAGAGGCTAAAAAAGCTGTGCGCCGAAAACGGCCATAGTATAGAGCAGAGCGTTTATTTTCCCGAGAGTCACTACAGGTCGGAAAGCATGGCAAGGCTCGAGAGGGAGTATTTTGGCTGGAATACCAATAAAAGCGCCGACAGTGCCGGGATAAAGGTAATGACCGCCGACACTGTGGAAAACGAGATAAATATGTGCGCCGCCGAGATAATACATCTTGTCAGGGACAGAGGACTGAGGTTCAGGGATATAGCGGTCGCGGCAAGGACACTGAGCGATTATGAGGAGCATATAAAGCTTGTGTTTTCGCATTACGGAATTCCGTTTTTCATGGATACCAAGCGGACTGTCATGGGCCATTCCTGTACCGAGCTTATATCCTCGATAGTGGAAATGACAGCCGACGATATTTCATA
>CAZBNY010000054.1:0-11130 GCA_964493235.1 uncultured Lachnospiraceae bacterium | reverse complement strand
CTTTTAATTATTTCTATGTTTTCTTTTTCGGACGCTCCTTAATAGGCTCAATAGTGTTTTTATCAGATTTCAATTTTAGCGCCCATTAATTTTACAAATTCAGCAACTATAGCCGCGTCTCCGGGCCATGCCGGTGATGTTACAAGGTTTCCATCAACGACCGCTTTATCAGTGTCTACAGCAACATATGTGCCGCCAGCAAGGTCAATATCGGGTCCTACTGCGGGATAAGCCGTAGCTTTCTTTCCCTTAAGCACATTAGCCGCCGTAAGAATCTGAGGACCGTGGCAGATAGCCGCAACAGGAATATTGTTGTTCATAAAATACTGTACTATCTCAATTACTCTGGGATACAGTCTCAGATACTCGGGAGAACGTCCGCCCGTAATAAAGAGTCCGGCATATTCTTTTTCATCAACAGCGTCAAAGTCTGCCGTAAGTGCGAAATTATGACCTCTCTTTTCTGAGTATGTCTGTTCACCCTCAAAGTCATGGATAGCTGTCCTTATAACATCGCCTGCTTTTTTATCAGGGCAAACAGCGTCTACCTGATAGCCAAGTACCTGAAGTGCCTGAAAAGGTACCATTGTCTCATAATCCTCTGTAAAATCGCCGACGATCATCAATACTTTTTTTGCCATAATATATTCCTCCTCTTATATTCGATAGTCATTTGCTGCATAAACACATTATATAACAAGTTATCAGGTTTGTCACTATATTTTATGTAATTATAACATATATTTGATCCGATTTTTGTTTTTTATTATACATAAATTCATCAGAAAATTGACTAAATAAACAGCAAACAGGGCAAAAATGACAAAAGTAACGACATTTCCCACGTTTCTATCGGCTCTTAGGTAAACATTTTCAAAAAACGGCTGAAAGACATACAGAAACAATACGCCTCCTAAACCTGGCCTTAGCGACGGCAACAATGCTATTCCGGTCTGAAAATCAAATCGGTAATCATCGTAGGTCCGCCACGGCAGGGAGCCTGAAAAAGCCGGCATATACAGCACGCCGCAAGCTCTATAAACGCCGCCATTACAGAATATATTGCGAAAACATCGGGTATTCTCTTTATTTTTCCCTTAAAGGTCATTCCGCATAATTCAGAATATACAGTCAAAATAAATACCATAGCGCCAAAGCCATATACCGGACAATACGGGCCTGTAAGTACACCCCCTGTCGGAATATTCCCCGCGGTATACAAGTACCTCAAGAAAAACCTCATAACACCGGCGAAATATTGAATAGCACATAAAATAAAGTAAGTATTCCTTTGCAAATATGAGTTTTATCATTTTGACAGCTTGGCGTCAGTTTTTTTCTGGAACTTCTCGTCCTCAACAATGAATCTCTCATGGTCGCTCTCGCCGATAAGTCCAGCCTCGTCTTTAACAACGATTTTGAAAACAATTTTTCTTCCCTCAACCGCTGTGACCTCACTCTCGCAGAAAACCTTCATGCCTATAGGCGTTGAAGCCACATGGCTGAGGCTCAGCTTTGTTCCTACTGTACACAGGCCGTCTTCAAGATAAGGCGCTACGCTTTTCCACGCCGTTTTTTCCATAAGGGCCGCCATTGAAGGCGTAGCGAATACCTTAAGGGTACCGCTGCCCATTTTAAGCGCACTGTTTTCCTCAGTAACGAGCATTTCTTCTTTTCCCTTTATACCTGTTTCTATCATGTTAATCTCTCCTAACTATATTTATTAAAAAAACAGAGCAAGCCGGTCAGGCCAACTCTGTTTTTACCGATTTCTGATTATTCATAAAGAGGATATTTCTTTGTAAGGGCGTCAACTCTCGCAATAGCCTCCGCCTTGAAGCCTTCAAAATCCTTAAGAGTTCCGGCGATAATTGCGGCGATCTCTCTCATGTCCTCCTCCTTCATTCCTCTTGTTGTAACGGCAGGCGTTCCAAGACGAATTCCGCTTGTAACAAACGGTGACTTGGGATCGAAAGGAATCGTATTCTTGTTGCAGGTGATCCTTACCTCATCAAGGAGCTTTTCAGCCTCTTTTCCGGTAATATCGACCTTTCTGAGGTCTACAAGCATAAGATGGTTGTCTGTTCCTCCAGAAACTATATCAAGACCCTCGTCCATAAGCCCCTGAGCAAGCGCTTTCGCGTTTTTGACAACCTGCGTCATATAAGCCTTGTATTCAGGTGAAAGAGCCTCTTTGAAGCAAACGGCCTTAGCGGCGATTATGTGCATAAGGGGGCCGCCCTGTATTCCGGGGAAGATAGCCTTATCGATCTGCGCGGCAAATTCTTGCTTGCACATTATCATACCGCCTCTGGGTCCTCTTAATGTCTTATGTGTAGTAGTTGTCACAAAGTCAGCGTAAGGGACAGGTGAAGGATGAAGTCCAGTAGCAACAAGTCCGGCGATATGGGCTATATCAACCATAAAGTAAGCCCCTACCGACTTGGCGATATTGGACATTCTTTCAAAATCTATAACACGCGCGTATGCGCTGGCACCGGCGACGATAAGCTTAGGCTTGCACTCATTGGCGATCCTCTCAAACTCATCATAGTCGATAAAACCGCTTTCATTAACGCCATAGGACACTACGTTAAAATATTTGCCTGAAATATTTACAGGAGAACCATGTGTAAGATGTCCGCCGTGACTTAAGTTCATGCCGAGAATAGTATCCCCGGGGTTAAGCATTGCAAAATAAACGCCGATATTGGCCTGACTTCCTGAGTGAGGCTGAACATTGGCATGGTCGCAGCCAAAAAGCTCCTTAGCTCTCTCACGGGCAAGGTTCTCTACAACGTCAACATTTACGCATCCGCCGTAATATCTTTTTCCGGGATAACCCTCAGCATACTTATTTGTAAGATGCGTTCCCATAGCCTCCATAACGGCGGGAGAAACAAAGTTCTCGGAAGCAATAAGCTCTATATTATCTCTCTGTCTTTTAAGCTCTGCCTTCATGGCCTCGGCAAGCTCCGGATCCTGTGCTGAAACCAGCGGAAAATCAAATCTATTCATGGTCAAACGTCCTCCTTATAAATACATCTATCCGGTTATTGTAAAACTAATTAAAATTATATAACAATCGGCAACCAATGTCACCAACGATTTTTAAAAAATGACCTATTTGTAAAAATAGTAGCCGACGTTAGTCAAACAGATCAATTTTTTGTTGACTTTTCGCAGATTAAGTTAAATAATAGAACATAATAAGAAAATTTTTCTGATAATCAGGCCAAATTTTAAGTGTTAAATTTCATAAATCAAGACAGCAGAATGAGGAGTACTAAAGATGGAAAATAAAGCAGTTCTTGAGTTCGCCGTGACGACGGGAGAGCGAATGCTCGCCAACGGCTGCGGTACCCACAGGATAGAAGGACTGATAAATAAGATTTTGGAACCATGCGGCTTTAAAAATCACGAGATTTTTGTAACAACTACCGGTATAGTCGTTACGGTCGAAACAAAGAATGATGAAGTAACTACAATGGTAAAGCAGGTTCCTAAAAAGAAAATGCACACCGAGCACATATCTCTCATAGAGGACATTGTCAATGCCTTTACCCACGGTGAGCTGACTGCCGAGGATGCCCTTACCGAGCTTCTCCACGTTGAGGAAAAGGCCACATATCCGTATTGGCTGACCGTGTCTGCCTTCGGTATATCGGGAGCCTTCAGGACGCTGATGTTTGGCGGACAAATAATAGACGGGATAGTTTCTATGGCCGTCGGTATCTGTATGGGAATATTTATTCAGGCTCTGAATTCCAGAAATACATTTACTTTCCTTGTCAACTGCTGCGGCGGATTTGTGGTCGGTTTTTTAGCCATATTGTTTATGCGTTTTGGCATAGGCTCCACACTGGACAAAATAATTATCGGAACACTAATGCCCATTGCTCCCGGAGTTCCCTTTGTACATTCTGTGAACGATATACTCCACGGAGACTATAACTCCGGTATAACAAGAGTATATGAGGCTTTGCTCACGGCCGCGGCTATAAGCGCCGGAGTTGCTTTTGCCATGATGATTTGGAAAGTGCTTGGAGGTCCTGCTATATGAAATTAGTTTTAGTTCAGATGTTTATGGCTTTTATGGCCTGTCTTTTCTTTGCCATAGTTTATAATACCCCTAAAAAGGATTTGATATACTGCGGAATATTCGGCGGACTTGGCTACGGACTTTTTTATTTTCTGAGTCACTTTTACGGGTTTGGCTCAATGGCAAACTTTTTCGGAGCGGCTCTGATAGCTGTTATGGCAAGAATAGTCTCGAAAAAGAGGCAGATGCCCATTATGGTTTATGTGCTTCCTTCGGTTTATCCGCTGGCGCCCGGAGGAAATATGTACAGAGCAGCTTACGCTATTATTAAGTCCGATATGTATAACGCGGCAGATCAGGCTATGATATGTATAAAGGTAGTCGGCTTATGCGTTATTGCCATAATTCTGGTGCTTTCCCTTCCGGAAAGTATATTCAAGGTGTTTGACAGCGATTAAATAACACACCGCAATGGTCGGTGCCATAAGAAAACATAAAGAGCAGCGAATCGCTTCAACCGAAGGCATTCACTGCTCTTTTATAAACTTTTTTACGTGACACACTCCGTCGGTGTTTGACTTAAAAAATACAATCGTTAATTTATTCTCTTAAGTCAAGCCGCCTTTATATACACTTCCATTGCGTGGGTGTTTTTTATTGTCTCATTACCTTTTTAGGCAATCATTGAACTCATTATATTCCGAGTCTGATAGACGCTCGAGACAGGACATGACTACCAGCCTGTGTCCGCTTGCTCCCATGTGTACGGATGATGTATATGCTCAAATCCGTTTGCCCTGTAGTTTGCCATTTCGTAAAAGGCTTTGAGGCATATTGAAATATCATCAACCGGTGGATCGATTTCCGGTATAACTGTTTTCCTCGGCTATTTAAAAGCTCCAGCGACCTTTGTCCGTAATTACTATTCTTTTTTTCAGGCAGGATACAGAACATAAATGGAAGCGTCTGTCTCCCAACATAAAATTATACCGACAAATTCATTTTAATCATAAATCAAGTTGAACCGATACTCTCTATCAATCATAATTCTGATCTGCGAAGCCGTTTCTCTCTGCTCATGGTGCGGAAAGCTTATTTTAGAACCATTGCCTGTGAATACGCCGCGTCATTGACTGTCGTCAGGCACTGAAATCTGATCACTTTAAAATCCTTTTCCGTTTACTTCCTTGACCATATTTACGATTATGAACGCCTCGGGGTCTATGTTTTTGATAAGACGTTCTGTTTTAAGGAGCTGTCTGTTGGAAACCACACTCATTATCACCATGCACTTTTCCTCAGTAAAGCCGGTCTCTCCGTACAGAACAGTGACCCCTCTTTCTATCTTATCCATAATGACATGCTTGATCTCCTCCGACTTTTTGCTGATGATCTGAAGCTGTACACGCTGTCTGCCAAACACCATTACCTTTTCTAAAACCAAAGAATCTATCATTGTGAGTACCATGCCATAAAGTATTTTTTCGGGGTCCTTAAAGGTAAACTGAACAGCCAGTATTATAAGTCCAAATACGCAGGCCGTTGCCGAAACCGGAAGCCCGAAAAATTTATTCAGCACCAGCGGAGGTATATCCATTCCGCCCGTAGACGCACCTACCCTTATGACGATACCAACGGCTACGCCCATAAGCAGACCCGTGAAAAAGGTATTAAGGAATATATCCTGCGTTATGCAGTAATCACCGATAACACTTTGGAATATGCCGAGTATCAGCGGATAATAAAATGTACTTACAGCCGTTGTCAGCGCGAATTTTTTACCGAGTAAGGCTGCTCCCACTATAAACATCAGCGTATTGAATATAAGTGAGGCAACCGATACAGGCATGTTTAAAAAGTGATTCATTATAAGCGCGATACCGGTCCCTCCACCGACAGCCAACCCATTAGGCAGTATGAATGCCGCCACCGCAAAGGCAATTATTGTATTTCCGGCAATGATCGTCGCAAGGTCCTTGATCTTTGTGTACATGACATTCTCTCCTTATGCTTTCCTTATGTTCTACTTGTGTTCATAAAAAACACCATATGCACCGCATAGGGTATCACTATTTTCAAACTAAGTCAACAGCCTTGCCGTCAATTTTTTCAGCAATTTCATTATAGAAAATATTGAGTATTCCTCTGTAGTTTTCCTTCCACGGCTTATTTTCTCCATAGTAATGGATTATGACCGTATTTTCCTTTACCCATTGAATATCTATTGTTTTGCTGCTTTTGGGACTTAGATTGTACAGGGTGATAAGCCTGTCGCTCAAATTATATTTCAGTGTGTCTATCAGTTTGACCCTTTCACCATACACAGCCGTAATCACGTCCTGGTCGGGAAGTATAAAATGATGTCCGTGCTTTTTGACATAATCTATGACCTCTTTAGTGGTCTGCTCTTTCCTTAAAAGCTCAAGATCCATCATCATTACGCCTGTGTTTATATATGGAGCGTTGTTTTTAATGCCGAGCCGTACTCTGTTTATCTCCGTCATTATTTCCTTAGTATGGCTGCAAGCTATATAGTAATTGCCGTTAAAATCCATATTATAAAGCTCGTCAAGCGGATTTATGACGATCGTATCCGGGTCCAGATAAAGCACTCTGTCCAGACTCTCCGGCAGTATTGACGCCGCGAATATCCTATAGTATACGACCCTTGAGTACCGCAAGGTCTCAGGGAACGAGGCAAACAATAACTTGTCTACCTCCATAATGTGAATTCGTACCATATTGTTTTTCTCAAGCTCCGATTTAAGAGCTTCAAATTCCGGTGTTTTATCTGTCACAAGTATATATATGTCCCAGCCGTCACGCACGGGGAATCTGATAACAGACCTCAAACAGCATTTAAGCTGTGTAATATAGTTTGAGTCAAGAGTAAACATCAGGTTCATCGCATTTCCTCCGTCTATCAGTTTTTGCTGTAGAGTATCTGCATAAACTCATCTCCGGTTATCGTCTCATTCTCATAGAGATATTTCGCTATCTCATGGAGCTTGCTGATATTGTCCTTCAAAAGCTGTACAGCCTTGTCATGCTGTTTTTCGACTATTGAGACTACCATTTCGTCTATCTTAGTTTGTGTCTCATTAGAGCAGGCAAGTGTCGTATCTCCTCCGAGATACTGATTTGCCACGTTCTCCATCGCGACCATACCGAACTCGTCAGTCATGCCGAAACGTGAAACCATCGCTCTGGCAAGCTTTGTCGCCTGTTCTATATCATTTGAGGCTCCCGTCGTGATCTCCTTGAAGATGACTTCCTCAGCGGCTCTGCCTCCTGTCAAAGTAGCTATTTTATTCTCGATCTCTGTCTTTGTCATCAGATAATGCTCTCCGTCCTCGACCTGCATCGTATATCCCAATGCTCCTGAGGTTCTTGGGATAATCGTTATCTTCTGCACCGGTGCGGATTGGGTCTGTAAAGCCGCAACAAGGGCATGTCCTACCTCATGGTAGGAAACGACGAGCTTCTCCTTATCCGACAAAATTTTATTTTTCTTCTGGTAGCCTGCGATCACGACTTCAATGCTCTCCATCAGATCCTGCTGCTGTACTTTATTCCTGCCCTGCCTTACGGCGCGAAGGGCGGCCTCGTTTACTATGTTGGCAAGCTCGGCTCCCGATGTTCCGGCGGCGGCCTTGGCTATTTCCGAATAGTCAATGTTTCCGGACATTTTTACCTTCGCTCCATGAACCTTAAGTATATCGATACGTCCCTGAAGGTCAGGAAGCTCTACGGGTATCCTTCTATCAAAACGGCCCGGCCTTAAAAGCGCAGGGTCAAGGGATTCGGGTCTGTTCGTAGCGGCCAGAATAACGACTCCGTTATTTCCGTCAAAGCCGTCCATCTCCGTAAGCAACTGGTTAAGGGTCTGCTCCCTCTCGTCGTTTCCGCCTATCTGTCCGTCCCTTTTCTTGCCTATCGTATCTATCTCATCTATAAATACTATGCAGGGAGCCTTTTCCTTAGCCTGACTGAACAGGTCTCTGACCTTAGCAGCGCCCATGCCGACAAACATCTGCACGAACTCTGAGCCTGATATTGAGAAAAACGGTACGTTGGCCTCGCCGGCAACGGCCTTTGCCAGCAGGGTCTTGCCTGTGCCCGGAGGGCCAACAAGAAGCGCTCCCTTTGGCAAATTCGCCCCGATTTCAGAGTATTTTTGAGGATTGTGCAGATAATCAACTATTTCCTGCAAAAGCTCCTTGGCTTCCTCCTCGCCGGCCACATCGTCAAATTTTATACCTGTGTCACTCTTTACATATATCTTTCCGGCCTTTGCCCCGCTTCCCATGCCAAACTGCATCATTGTCGGGTTATTGCCCATTCTTTCAGACATTTTCTTTGAAAGGAGCCTTGAAAACACAACCATTATAATTATGGGCACGGCCAGACTGATAAGGTAATATAAAATAGGATTCATCTCATCGACCACTACCTTATCAAACGTAGCTCCTGAATCATAAAGACGCTCTACCAGATTTGGATCATTCAGATTTCCGGTTTTATAAACTGTCTCATTATTTTTATCAGTAAAAGTGATCTCGTCCGTATTTATCATTACTGAGCCGATTTCCTTTTCTTCGGTCATTGACATAAATGTTCCGTAGTCCACCTCAATAACATGACTTTTTAACGCACTCGGAAAAACAAATGTGTTCAATACTATCAGTATGACAAGCGCAATAATCCAGTAAAATATAAACGGCTTTTTATTGGGTTTGACTTCCTGCATAAAATTCACTCCTTAATTTTTAAATGTTACACTTGTAACTTTTCGATATTTTTGTATTATAATATTATCAGTATAACTGTTCAATTGGATTTTAATTAAAAAACGATTGACTTAAATTAGAAAGGAATTGGATATATGGTTAAGGACACTACGAAGGAAGCTCTGTTTACAGCTCTTATGCTTCTTATAGGCCAAAAGGAATATGATAAAATAACGATAACTGACATTACACGTAAAGCCGGCGTTTCACGCATGAGCTTTTACAGGGTGTATCACAGCAAGGAGGATATACTGCTTGACGCCGTTGACAGGTTATTCAGCGAGTTTCAGGAGGAATTTAAGTGCGAAGTCTCCGAGGACTTTATAATAAAATACTGTGACAGGATCAAAGAAAAGAAAAATCTCATTATCGGATTAGAAAAGGCCGGCTGCGACGAAAAGCTGTTTGATATAATTTTAAAGTATCACAAAATGATTTACGAAAGATGTATAGGCAAAGAAATGCTTTCAGATAAAGATATGCTGTTTTTATATTATCATGTCGGAGGGATTCATAGAATGATAAAATACTGGGTATCGGTAGACTTTGACATTCCTTCTGATGTAATAATTTCAGCCTGCAGGGAATTGGTCCCCGATATATTAACAATGACAAGAACTTAAAAAAGTCAAATGCCGAGTGCGTCGTCACCAGGATTTTCATTAATGTAAACCAAAGCTCACCGACGAAGGTTATGCACTCTCCGAGTGCTTCTGCTTGCGGTCATTATTCAGGACCTTTAATAATTTATGCAGAGATACAGCTTAATTTTGTTTCTTTAATTCATTCTTTAAGCACTGCTTTGCAAAATCCTTCATGGTGTCTCCCTCTTGATCCTCGGGATTTTCCAAAAGGTTAAAAAAAGCAGCGCAGCATTTCTTTTAAGCGGAGATTTTTAACAATGCAAGAGTGAGCCCTTATCATGCGTTGTAGGATGAATAGGTCAGGCTAAATTGGGACAGGTACAGAATTTGCTTAAATTATCCGTTTCCCTCCCTCCTTCAGCAGGATCAATGCTTTTTAGCCGACCACTGCTCTATTTCAAGGCATAATACATGAGTGAGTTTCAGCAGTGAGTCAGGAAATACCCTGTCTGTCTTAGTTGTGTAGTGGCCCATAAGCAGGCGGAGTGCCGCATCTCTCTCGCCGGCATCTTCGACAAAGCGTATATGTCCGTTTTCCTTGACACATTCATAGTGGTATGTATGATTTTCCAAAAGCTCTGAATTTTCAAGGGCGTGGGAGGTATCCATCTCAAAGCTGACCCTGCCGTTATCTCTTAATATATCCACTTTCTTTCCCGACAACGCGCTATGTAAATAAATCAGGCATTTTCCGTCCTTGACCTTCATGCCGAAGTTTACGGGAACGATATAAGCCAAACCGTCGTCGATCATACCGATACGCGCGACATCGCATTTTCTATAACCTTGATCATTCCCTGTTTGTCCTTGATTTCACAGTCCTTACGTCTCATATCCATTATTTCTAAAACAGCCTTACCCCTACTTTTTTATCCAGAAACATTTTGTCTCTGCTGACAGTACAATCGTATGCCAGCACATTTACTCCGCTTCCGGCCGCCTCGGAAAGAACCTTTGAAAACTCAGGGTCAGTATCGGAATTGGGCTCAAAAAGGCTTATATTTTTCATCTGTATAACAAAAAGCGCCGAACATTCATATCCCTCTCGCCTTGCCTTTATCAGCTCTCTCATGTGCTTGGCTCCCCTTTCGGTCGGGGCGTCCGGGAATCTGGCCGTTCCGCCAAGGTCAAGGGTAACGCCCTTGACCTCGACAAAGCCTTTTGTTTTACCCTTCTCATAGTACAAATCAAACCGTGAGTCTCCGTATTTCACCTCACGTCTGACTATATCCGGCGTTCCTATCTCGGTTATCTTCCCGTTTTTCAGCGCCTCAAACGCCGCCGAATTAGGGGCTTGAGAATCGATATTAACAATCTCATCTCCCTTATAGACAGCTATAAGCGAATATTTTGTTTTTCTCTCAGGCTTATCGCTTTCCTCTAAAATAACATGCGCACCTCTTATTAAAAGCTCTCTGAGCCTTCCCGTATTTTTTACATGGACACGCTCTGTCTCTCCGTCGATCTCAACCTCGGCGATAAACCTGTTCGGGCGTTTTACAAACACCCCGTCCTTTATGTTGTTATATCTCATGGTCAATACACACTCTTTATGTCGGCAAGCTCAAACCTGTATTTTTGCTTCACATCGGGATATTTTTCCCTGTCCACCTCCGAAACGAACATATCGTAGGGCCTTATATAAAGCTTCTGG
>CAZBNY010000053.1:0-11191 GCA_964493235.1 uncultured Lachnospiraceae bacterium | reverse complement strand
ATAAAAAATCCAATGGTCGGAATTATTTCCGGCCATTTTGGCGTTAAATAAAAAGGAAGGTTTAATTATGAACAATTTTACATACTCCGTCCCTACCGTTATACATTTCGGCAGGGGTCAGATCTCTCATTTGTCAGAGCTTAAAGAAAGCGGAGACAAGGTACTTATGGTATACGGCGGAGGCAGCATAAAGAAAAACGGCGTCTATGACACCGCGATGAAATATATGAGGGAGGCCGGTCTTGAGGTATTCGAGCTTTCCGGCGTTACCCCGAATCCCAGAATACAGCTCGTAAGGGAAGGAATTGAGATATGCCGAAAAAACGGCGTCGAGATTCTTCTGGCTGTCGGCGGAGGCAGCAGTATAGACTGTGCCAAGCTCATTGCCGCAGGCGTTGTATACGGCGGCGATCCGTGGGATCTGATGATGGACAGCTCTTTAATTAAAGGAGCGTTGCCAATATACTGCGTCCTTACACTGGCGGCGACCGGCTCGGAAATGGATAATTCCACGGTCATATCCGATCCTGCTATCAATTCCAAAATGGACATATGCTCGGACTTCATAAAGCCGAAAATGGCTATCCTTGATCCCGAATACACCTTTACCGTGTCCAAAAAACAGACCGCCGCAGGCTCGGTCGATATTATGAGCCATATATTTGAGAGCTATTTCACAAATGTTGACGGAACGGGTCTTCAAAGACACATTTCCGAGGCGCTGTTAAAAACGGTGATCGAATACGCTCCCGTCGCTTTGGAAAAGCCGGAAAATTATGACGCCCGCTCAAATCTCATGTGGTGCTCCTCTCTGGCCCTCAACGGTCTTCTCAGCTATGGCGCCGAGGTAACATGGTGCGTCCACCCCATTGAGCATGAGCTTTCGGCCTTTTATGACATAACCCACGGAGTAGGTCTTGCCATTCTGACCCCTGTCTGGATGGAATATGTACTCAGTGACAAAACGGCCCGTCAGTTCGCCGACTACGGCAGGAACGTATGGAATATCGCCGAAAATGATGATATGACCGCCGCAAGGGCCGCCATTGATAAAACAAGGGGATTTTTCAGGAGCCTTGGTATGCCTTCAACGCTTACGGAGATCGGCATTGACGAGACGCATTTTGAGGAAATGGCCGCCGACTGCGTGCGTTTCTGCGAGGGCTGCTTTGTGCCGCTTACAAAGGACGACATCGTCAGCATCTATAAGAAAGCGTTGTGACAGTCATATTTACGGATAAAAGGAGCAAAAGAGGATCCTGCTGTACTTGTTATCGGAATTAAGGCCGATTAGGAATATGTTGAGAAAATAAAGTAAATTTTCTGTCTTTGAACAGCAAGAGGGCGTCATAATTTTATGACACCCTCTTTGTCAATATCAGAAGCCTGTAAACAGACGGCTCCCACTCTCTTAAAAACTGCGGCTCGTTCCTGTGGGTCCACTCTTTCCGGCCCCTTCCGCAGAATTACTCTCAATTCCTTTTATTTTCCTCTATAAAGCTTTTGAACTGTTCCTTTGTCTTTTGTTCCAGAGGGTGCTCATTGAAGCGGTTCCTTTCTCTAAGCTCCGCCATACGCCTGGCTCTCGTTTCAGCGTTTTCTTTGTCCGTCCGGCAAATCTCTGAGATGTCCTCAACGCTTTCCGCGCCTATACTAAAAAGCACAGTCGCCGGCATAAGCAGGTCCCTTGCAAAGATTTTGGCGGCATATGCCTCATATCTGCTGGCATACCACGGCTTTTTCGCGAGCAGGCACAGTCCTATCCCCTTGGCGATAAGGAACCGTACCTCGCCCCTGTTCAGTCCGTCTCCGTTTACAAATACAGTTTTCCTGCCCTCTATGTTTCTTACAAGAACACGGCGGTTTGACTTATTTTCGGGCATAATGCCCTCCTGCTCAGCCTTTTTGAAGGAGACTACAGCAATGTCATAGACCTTAGCCACCTGTTTCAAATCCACGGGAAGTGATGAGATGCCGCTGTTTATAAGCGCCTCCCAAGCCATGTCCCGTCCTTTTTTATACTCAGAGTAATATTCCAATATTAAAACCGCCTTTTTACTCGGTCAAAGACTCCATTCCGATGAGCGCCGCGCCGATGGCTCCGCAAAGCTGAGCGTCCTCAGATATGAACAGCTTGGCTCCCAGCTTTTCTTCCAGGGCCGCGACTATTCCCTTATTTCTTGCCACCCCGCCTGTCATTATATATTCGCTCTCTCCGCCAAGACGCTTGACCAGCGAGACCGTCTTTCCGGCAACGGAGTTATTAAGTCCGTGGATTATGTCCGCCGGAGGCGTGTCCTGTGCCACAAGGGATACTACCTCCGACTCGGCGAAAACCGTACACATATTTGATATGGTCACATCGTTTTTCCAATGCAGGCCCATCTCGCCCATCTCGTCAAGGCTAAGCTCCATAGTTCTTGCCATCATATCAAGAAAGCGTCCTGTTCCGGCGGCGCACTTGTCGTTCATCACAAAGCTTATTACGGAGCCGTTTTCGTCTATCCTTATTGCCTTGGAATCCTGTCCGCCGATGTCTATTACGGTCCTCGCCCTTGGATTCAGATAGTGCGCTCCCCTGGCGTGACAGGTTATCTCCGTCACCGACGACTCCCCGAAGCTTATGTTTTCCCTTCCGTAGCCTGTCGTTACGGTCAACGTCAGGTCACTCTCGGCCAGTCCTGCCTCCTCCAGCGCGATGGAAAGCGCCTTTTTCGCTCCGTTTGTCGCTCCGGCTCCTGTAGCGACTATGGCCTTTCCGATTATATTTTTGTCCTTATCCATAATAACGGCGTCTGTGCTTGTTGAGCCGCTGTCTATTCCAGCCGCATATATTTTTCCGTCAGCCTTCATCTCTAATTTCCTCCGGTTCACTCCCGCACCAATTGTTTCGGCGAACGCCTCCAGCCTTGTGGAAAGCTGGCCCTCGCTTTGGCTTGTGCAGTCAGTCTCTATTTTAAGAAGCGGTACGTCCAGCTTATTCTTGATATTCATATACTCAAAGCTGTAGTAATCGCAGAATTTCATCGTGTGGTAAATAACTCCCGCCGTTTTCTTAGACAGAGCGTTTCTGCCGCTGTTATCGTACATTCTCATGCAGGGCGTCTGTCTGAGCAGCAGGGGCGCGTAAGTCTCAATAAACCCGTCCATATCCTTTGGCGTTTCCGTCATTTCCAATGAGCGGTTCCCCGTACAGGTGTCATCGTGGACCGTAAGAGAAAACTTATCGCTTATCGTCTTATACAGGAATTTACCGCCGTGGGCGCCGAGTATGCTGATGTGCTTCTCGTCGGTGTTTTTCTTTGTCTCGATAAAGGAAGCCAGAGCCTTCTTTACATCAAATTCCCTTTTGGAATATGTCCTGTATTCCTCGGCCAGCTTTTTCAGATGCCTTTTGAAAAGCTCCGCCTCCGCCGCCCCGCTTTTATGCGGAAGCTCCAGCAGATACAGGAAGTCCATGCGTCCGCTCTCATTAAGAATGTCATATACTCTGCGTATAACGTCGCAGCAGTCTACCAGTATCATTTCCTTTATATCTTTGGCAAACACCTCCTCAATGACGGCCTTTCCATAGCCGCACATATTCGGGTGTCCCATGCTTTCAGCCGTGTCAAAATTGTCAGGAAGCGGCTCAAGTCTTACACAGTCCGCCCCGAACCCCTCCAAAAGCTCTATCGGTGAATATTTGCAAACGTAATATATCATTTTTTCATATCCTCCAGCATTTCAATAAAGGCATCAAGTCTTGTAAGTACCTGTCCGTCGCTGGTATTCCTCCTGTCGCCGCCGTCGCCGTTGAGCACAAGCGTCGGGAAACCTGCCTCCTCGAGCCTTTTCTTGGCGTTTACGGCCGCCCCCATAGTCTGCTTGCAGCCCCAGTGGCAGAAATATACTATCCCGTCAACTCCAAGCATTTTCGCGACCTCCTCGGCCCTGTTTATCCTGTTTTCCGCCGCACCGTTGAAGCTGCTCATAACAATACGTCTCGCCATGCTCTCATAGGGCCTTTCGGGGTCGGTCTCGACAAGATTCTCGAAATTCATGTCGCAGCTTATTATCTGACATTTCTCACTGAAATTAAGCCTGTCACGCAGCGGCTCCTGAAAATACGGTATCGTGTGCATCCACAAAAGCCTGATGCCCCTCTTTGGCTCGGCCTTTTTCAGGTCCTCGACAAGCATCTGTGAATATTTCAGCGTTTCTTCGGTTCCAAGGAGCGTGTGAGTCAGAAAGACCTCATACATCTCGCTTGTTATGTCGTTGGGAAGATAGGTGTTTTTCTTAAGCTCGAGGCATTTTTTGAAATTTTCTATGGAATCTCTCGTCCTGGCCACAGCGGCCTTCAGTCTGTCCTCATCAAGCTTTTGTCCCATATGTTTCTCTATGAACCCGGTCATCTCCCTGAGCTGTTCGGCAACGTATTTAACGCTGTTCTCATCAGCCGTGGTCGGAACGTCCACATAGAACTGCGGAACATTATAATAGTCCGCAAGCGCCCTGAAGGTCAGGTTGTTGGCGTCGCAGACGATCGAGGTATTTATAATAAATTTAGGCTTAGGCAGCACCTTTGAAAAGGCCGCTCCCATAAGTATCTTGTGGTAAGAGCAGTAGGTCTCGGCGATGCCTGCCGACTCAGCCGCCTCTATCATTGCCTTTTCGGCATAAGCTCCCGTCATATATCCCGAAAATCCCTCAGCGAATATCGTACTTATGCCAAAGGCCCTCAGCACCTCGCAGGGTAAAAAGACGCTTACCATAGCGGATTTGTCCGCATTGGCAAACGATTTGATATGCTCATTCATACACACCGTGCCCAAATACTGTCTGGCCGGAGAAAGCCTTTTATCGGGCATGTGCTTCAGCTTCATATTGAAGGCTCTGTAAGCGAAAAGAAGCTCCTTTCTTGCCGTATCAGGATTTTTTGGTATTTCCTTATCAACTATTTGTCCAAATTTTGAAACTAAGTCAGCCATGAAACAAATTTTTCTCCTTTGCTTTAAATTCTGTATTCCTTTTTTCTCCTGTTTGATAATGATAACACATCAACCCCGTCAAGTCAATGTCACGTCCTTTGGGCATTAAAGGCGGAATGTCCCAATTTTCTTTACCTGAATGGCCGCCCTGAATATTTAAGCTTAAGGCAAACCTATTGAATTTTCTCCGTAGTTTTCTTATAATAAATCATCGATATTACATCGTGGGCATTATGGCCTTTCAGACGCCACTCAAACCGATCGGAGAGGAACAAAAATGGAAATATGTAACAATATAGCCGGATTTACGACGCAGTGCAGGACCGGCTCCGGAGAAACCGTTTATTTATGCGCGTTATGTCCGGCAGAGGAAACGGAAAAGATAAAAGAATCCTATTTAAGCGCGGTAAATAACGCTGATTTTTCCGGTATAAAGGACGATTACCTGATAGATATCAGTCTTTATAACATCATAAGGGCCGTTTCGTCCAAGGCCGTAAAGGCAATGGGGATAGGCATAATAATAAAGGACGCCGACCATACAGGCGGCGGAATTATCGGAAATCCCAACGATGAGGGCCGATCGGCCAACGATAAGGCCGATAATATAGGCGATGACCTATGGTGCGTGGCATACAGCGGCAGATTCGGTGCCGTATTCAAGGCCGACAGCCTGAAGGCAAGGGAGATCTCCGAAAAAATAGACGGTTTCAACAATAACGATATTGCCGCGGCCGTATCTGATACTAAAAACTATCTCATAAATAATACGGATATGTTCCTTATACTCTCAGACGGCTCGGGCATAGGCGGCTATCCCTACTGCGCCAGCTATGACGGCGCAGAGCTCAACGAGTTGAAATTATAAATCCCTTTCGGCCCGAAGCTGAAAAAATATAAAATTTAATTATCTGCGATATTTACGTTTAGCATAAGTGAATATCGGATTTTTAATTTTTTTGAGGAAAATTTTAAAAAAACGGACATTTTTTAATTTCATTGATTAAAACCCATTGACATAATAGGCTTTAAACCGCTAAAATAATAAATTAGTTTAATGACAGCTACAGCCGTTGTGCAAGGCTTAACAAAAATATATGTGAGGATGTTTGATATGGAAAATATGAATAGTGTATGCAGACCTATTACAGAAATAATAAGCGGTGAAAAGCCCAGCCTTTCTTTTGAGGTGTTCCCTCCCAAGACAGACGCGAACTGGGACAGCGTTGACAAAGCCGTAAGAGAGATCTCCGCCATTGGCCCAAGCTATATGAGCGTGACCTACGGAGCCGGCGGCGGCACTTCAAAATATACGGTAGCCATTGCCGAAAAACTCAAGTGCGAGTACGGAGTTACCCCTCTTGCCCATTTAAGCTGCGTTTCCTCCACAAGGGAAGAAATCAAGGGCAAGCTCCATGAGCTTAGGGACAAGGGAATAACAAATATCCTCGCACTCAGGGGAGACCTTCCCGAAGGCTTTAAGGCGGGAAGTCTCGACTACACCTACGCCTCCGAGCTTATTGCCGAGATAAAGGAATTCGGCGGCTTCTGCATAGGCGCGGCCTGCTATCCCGAGGGACACCCCGAAAGCGAAACTATTGCCGAGGACATTAAGCACCTTAAAGAAAAGGTCGATATGGGCTGCGAGTTTATAACAACACAGATGTGCTTCGATAACGATATTATTTATAATTTCATGTACAGAATAAGAGAGGCCGGCATCAAGGTCCCCGTAATAGCCGGGATCATGCCGATCACAAACGCCAAGCAGATCAGACGCTCCTGTGAGCTTTCAGGCAGTCTCATGCCCTCTCGTTTCCGCAGGATAACCGACAGATACGGCAACGATCCCGTGGCAATGAAGCAGGCCGGCATCGCCTACGCTACAGAGCAGGTAATAGACCTCTACGCGAATGGCTTCAACGCCGTACATATCTACTCGATGAACAACGCCGAAGTAGCAAGAAAGATCAAAGAAAACATATCGGAGATAATAAAATGATAATCATCAGAGAAACATATCCCGCTCCCGAACCGAATATGAACGAGGTCTACCGCTACATGGGCGTAAAAGGGGAGCCTGACGAGGCCACACGCGCATTGGCGGCGGAGGCTGTCGGCAAAATAAAGCAGGCCTCCTCATGCAGGGTATGCTACGCGAGGCTTCCCATAGAGCGTCCAGCCGAGGATACCCTTGTCATCGGAAGCATAAGGACACAAAGCGTTTACCTTGCCAGAAATCTTGACGGTTGTGACGAGGTATATATGTTTCTCGCCACAATTGGCATTTCCGCTGACAGAATGATAGCCTCAGCCAGACATACGCCCTCAAAGGCTCTGGCCATAGACGCCTCAGCGTCGGCACTCACCGAGGCCGTATGCAATAAGCTGAATGCCGAGCTTAAGGAAAGGACTCTGGCCGAGGGAAAATTCCTCAGGCCGAGATATTCGGCCGGATTTGCGGATTTTACACTTGAATATCAGAAATACTTTGTTGAAATGCTGAATACCCCGAAAAACATCGGCGTCGGTCTCAGGAACGGCACAATGCTTTTCCCCACCAAATCCGTTTCGGCGCTTATTGGCATTTCCGATAAAGAAAGGAAACTTTAATGGACATAAGAGAACGTCTTAAAAACAGCAGATTAATACTTGACGGGGGAATGGGAACACTTCTTCAGGCAATGGGACTGAAGCCCGGCGAGGCCCCCGAATACTGGAGCATCACCCACCCCAATGAGATAACCTCCATACATCAGGCTTATTACGAGGCCGGAAGCGACGTCGTAAACACCAATACGTTTGGCGTAAACTCGCTTAAATACGATGACAGAACCATTGAGGAAATGGTTGCCGCCTCATATAAATGCGCCGATATGGCCAGAAAGGCCGCCGGCGGCGAAAAATATATCGCTCTTGATATAGGCCCCACAGGCAGGCTTCTGGAGCCGCTGGGTGACCTGCCCTTCGAGGACGCCGTTAAGGCCTTCTCAAAAATCGTTCAGGAGGGAGTTAAAAACGGAGTTGACCTCATTGTAATAGAGACAATGAACGATTCCTACGAGACAAAGGCCGCCGTCCTTGCCGCTAAGGAAAACAGCGACCTTCCCATAATCGCTACCAATGTATACGACGAGAGCGGCAAGCTTATGACGGGAGCCGACGTACACGCTATGGTTGCTCTCCTTGAGGGACTTGGCGTTGACGCCCTTGGCATGAACTGCTCCCTTGGCCCCGCCCAGATGGAAGCGTTTTTGCCCGGCTTTATTAAATACGCCTCCATACCCGTTGCCGTTGTGCCAAACGCCGGTCTTCCCAGAAGCGAGAACGGCCAGACAGTATATGATGTCGATGCGGAAGAATTCTCCGACATAATGAAGGACATTACCTCAGCCGGAGCCAGAATAATAGGCGGCTGCTGCGGAACTACACCGGAATATATCAGAAAAATGGTCGAAAAGACTAAGGATATACCGCTCTACGAGCTTTCCGACAAAGGTATTACGGCCGTTTCCTCATATACCCACGCCGTTGAGATCGCCGACGAGCCTATTCTTATAGGCGAGAGAATAAACCCCACCGGCAAGAAAAAATTCAGGGAGGCGCTCAGGAAAAACGATATGGACTATATCCTGCGTGAGGGTATAGACCAGCAGGAAAAGGGCGCCCACATACTTGACGTAAATGTTGGCCTGCCCGAGATCGATGAAAAGGCCATGATCTGTAACGCCGTAAGGGAGCTTCAGGTAGTTACCGACCTGCCGTTGCAGATAGACACCGTTGATCCCGCCGCTATGGAGGCCGCCATGAGGCTTTATAACGGCAAACCCCTTGTAAATTCCGTAAACGGCAATCAGGAGAGCATGGATAATATTCTGCCCCTTGTCAAAAAATACGGCGGCGTGCTCATTGCCCTGACAATGGACCACAACGGTATCCCGGAGACTGCCGAGGGCAGACTGGCCATCGCCGAGAAAATAGTTAACGAGGCCGCTAAATACGGCATTGATAAAAAGGATATAATCGCCGACCCACTCGCGCTTACAGTCTCATCGGATTCCAACAGCGCCAACGTGACGCTGGAGGCCATAAGGCTTATAAGGAGCAGGCTCGGCATAAGGACAAGTCTCGGAATATCAAATATTTCCTTCGGCCTGCCCAACAGGGATTTCATAACCTCGACCTTCTATCTGATGGCCTTGGAAAACGGCCTGACCTGCGCCATTATGAATCCGTATTCGCAGGATATGATGAAGGCCTACTATTCCTACCGTGCCCTTAAGGGCTTCGACATAAGCTGCGCTGACTACATCGGCTTTGCCTCATCGGTCACTGTGGAAACGGTCAAAAGCTCGTCCACGGCCGGTCATTCCGCACATTCGTCGGACAGCGACGAGCCTCTTAAGCACGCCATAGTCAAGGGTATGAGAGACGCCGCGGCGAATTGCGCCAAGGATCTGCTCAAAACAAACGATCCGCTTGACGTAATAAACAAACAGATAATTCCGGCGCTTAATATCGTCGGCAAGGGCTTTGAGGAAAAGAAGGTTTATCTTCCGCAGCTTCTTATGAGCGCCGAAGCCGCTACCGCCGCCTTTGAAAGGGTAAAGGAGGCAATGCCGGCCAACGCCGAAAGCTCCGGAAATGAAATAGTTATCGCCACTGTAAAGGGCGACATACACGACATAGGCAAAAATATTGTCCGTGTGCTTTTGGAAAACTTCGGCTTCAATGTGATCGACTTGGGCAGAGATGTCCCGCCGGAGGCCATATGTGAGGAGGCCGTAAAACGCAACTGCCGTCTTGTGGGACTGAGCGCCCTTATGACGACGACCGTTCCCTCTATGGAGGAAACGATAAAGCAGCTCAGGGTCGTTAAACCGGATACGAAGGTCGTTGTGGGCGGCGCGGTAATGACAAAGGAATACGCCGACATGATAGGCGCGGATTTCTATGCCGCTGACGCTATGGATACGGTAAGATACGCGCAAAAGATATTTGGACAAGCCTAAGCTTATTTTATTCGTCCGGAGGGCCTGAATGAGCCTTTTTACCGGCATATAGTTGATTTGTTCAGGGAGCGGAGATGTATTCCGCTTCCTTTTTTCGCGCGATTTATAGACTCTTTCGTATATTGACAAATTCATAAACTGTGTTATGATAAACCTATCTAATCAATATGTTTTAATGACAAATCATTTGTACGGAGGAATCAAAATGGACAGAATGCACGAAAAACAGGAAAATCTAAAGGAGTATTTTAAATCCATAGGAAGTGTTGCCGTAGCTTTTTCGGCCGGAGTGGATTCTACATATATGCTGAAGATCGCCCATGATGTATTGGGAGACAATGTGATAGCGGTCACGGCTTCCTCCTGTTCATTCCCCGAGAGAGAGCTTAACGAGGCCAGACGTTTCTGCGAGGAGGAAGGCATCAGGCATATTATATGCAAGTCCGAGGAGCTTGACATTGACGGATTCAAACATAATCCCAAGAACCGCTGTTATCTCTGCAAGACCGAGCTGTTCACAAAAATCAAGACTATAGCCGCCGAAAACGGCATAAGCTGGATCGCCGAGGGCTCCAACATGGACGACAACGGAGACTACCGTCCCGGACTTATAGCCGTCAAAGAGCTTGGGATCGCCAGTCCCCTCAGAAAGGTCGAGCTGTACAAGGACGAGATACGCCAGCTTTCCAAAGAGCTTGGTCTTAAAACCTGGGATAAGCAGTCCTTTGCCTGTCTCTCATCAAGATTCGTATATGGCGAGCTGATAAACGAGGAAAAGCTCAGAATGGTCGATAGGGCCGAACAGCTCCTTCTTGATATGGGCTTCCGTCAGGTAAGGGTCCGCATACACGACAAAATAGCGAGAATAGAGGTCTCACCGTCCGAAATAATAAAGCTTGCCGAAAACGCCGAGAAAATATATACCGAGCTTAAGGGTTACGGCTTCTCATATGTTACGGCTGATTTAGGCGGCTACAGAACAGGAAGCATGAATGAGACAATTTAAAGGTCTTTGATCCTTGGCGTTGTTAAGCGGCCGCCACTTTAACGATCAAAATATCGTAAAGCGGCGGCCGCTTCTCTTTGACGGCAAACGCGATCTATCCTACAACCTTTCTATAGTTATATTCGTATAGTAGTGTTCCAATATCTCCCTGTAATCCGCGCCCTGTTCCGCCATATATTTGGCTCCGTACTGGCTCATTC
>CAZBNY010000052.1:8784-11419 GCA_964493235.1 uncultured Lachnospiraceae bacterium | reverse complement strand
ACTACGTTTTTCGGTATAAAAAGTTTTTGCGCAGCTTTTTTCAAAAAGCTGCAAATAAAAAATGTTTTAAGAAACAAAGAACTTTTGCCTGCGGCCCCAAGTCGAAAACCTGTTTTCGACTTCAATTTACTTAGCAACAAATTCATCGATTTTTTTGGAGATCTCAGTCGGAGGCAACGCGCCGACGATCCTTCCCATTTCCTCTCCATTCTTGAAAACAAGCATTGACGGAACGCTGAAAACGCTGTATTTGACCGCAAGCTGCTCGGCCTGATCTATGTCAAGCTTTGCGAATTTTACTTTTCCGGCATAGTCGTCTGAAAGCTTCTCGAGAACAGGGCCGACCATTTTGCAGGGACCGCACCATGTCGCGAAAAAGTCAACTAAAACCGGCTCTGCGGATTTTAAAACTTCGGCCTCAAATGTGTCTGATGTAACTATTTTTATCATAACAATGCTCCTTTCATATCTGCTGTAGTTTAAAAATTTTTCGTAATGAGTATTTGATAATGAATAAAAAATTATTCACGGGCAATAATAGTGCTGAGGATGTTGATTATCCCCCAATATTCAAGCATCCTTTATACTTCTTCCCCTTATTGTTACGCAAAGGATTTCCTTTGCGGACGCGCCGGTAAAACCGGCGCGTTTTTTAATATTTCTCAATGTCTATCTTCGCCGGCGTATATGTTCTTTTAAGCGTTTTCAGGCATATTTTCTCAAATTTGTCTGTAATATCGCTTACATAAAAAACGTTTGTAGGCTTCGCGCTTCCGTCATTGAGCATATCATTTTCCTCAAAAAGAGCCTTTGTAAACTCCGCGGTGTTTTTGGATGGGTCAACTATCTTGACAGCCTCGCCGATCGTCTCACCTATACACTGCTTAAGCAGAGGATAATGCGTACAGCCAAGGAGCAGCGTATCAATTCCGCAGCAAATCAGCTCGTTCAGATAAATGCCAGCAGTGATTTTAGCCACCTCATTGTCATACCAGCCCTCCTCAGCAAGGGGCACAAACAAAGGACAAGGTCTGGAAAAAACCTCTATGCTGCTGTCAGCCTTATGTATAAGCCTGCTGTACATACCGCTACGTATAGTCGCCTCAGTGCCGATTATGCCGACCTTCTTGTTCTGAGTCGAACTTATTACACTTTTTACGCCAGGCTCAACCACGCCTAAAATGGGCAGGTCAAACTCCTTTTGCAGGTCGTCAAGTGAGTTTGACGAAACAGTATTGCAGGCAACGATTATTGCCTTAACATTTTTTGTCATCAGGAACCGTACTATTTGCTTGGAATATTTTGTAACAACGTCCTTAGACTTATCTCCGTAGGGAACCCTGGCCGTATCGCCGAAATATACAATGTTTTCGTTAGGGAGAGCCTTAATGATCTCCTTGGCAACGGTCAGTCCGCCAACGCCGGAATCAAATATACCGATTGGTCTGTTGTCCATAAGACACCTCCGATCATTTTACGCCGTATTTTTCAAGAGCAAGGTCAATAAGCTCGTCAAGAAGCTCGTTCATTGGTTTTCCGCAGGCCGCCCAAAGCATACTGTACATACTGATAGGTGTGAATCCCGGGAGAGTGTTAAGCTCGTTAAAGATCACTTTTTCAGTTCCGTTTTCAATAAAGAAATCTATTCTCGCAAGGCCGCTTCCGTCAACCGCCTTGAAAACCTTTATAGCCATTTTGCGTATTTCATCCTGTTTTTCGGCTGTAATTTCGGCCGGAATAACGGTTTTTGACTCGGAGTTATTATATTTGGCGTCATAGTCATAAAACTCAGCGGCGGCAAAAATTTCGCCCACACAGGACGCCTGAATTTTGTTTCCGTTACCGAGTACGGCGCATTCGACCTCACGTCCAACAATACCCTTTTCGACAACGATCTTGCTGTCGTGAACAGCGGCTATCTTAAGGCCCTCTATAAGCTCCTCTTTATCATGCGCCTTGGTTATGCCAACTGACGAGCCGGCGTTAGCCGGTTTCACGAAGCAGGGGTATCCCAGTCTTTTTTCGATCTTTGAGGCTGTTGTTCTTATTCTCTTTAAGTCGTCCGTTCTGACCTCAACATATTTTGCCTGAGGGATCTTAGCGTTTTTAGCGATGATTTTTGTAAAGCCTTTGTCCATTGAAACGCTGGAGGAAAGCACGCCGTTGCCGACATACGGGATCTGTGCCAGTTCAAAAAGGCCCTGTATCGTTCCGTCCTCACCGAATTTTCCGTGAAGGACAGGGAATGCAAGGTCAATAGGAATGAGCTTTACTTTTCCGCCGACGATTTTGAGAAGGCCCTTCTGAGAAGCGTCGGGACTTAAAACAGCCGGCGTTCCGAATTTTTCCCACTCGCCGTTTTTGATGTTTTCAACCGGCCCGTTATATATCATCCACTTTCCTGTCTTTGTTATGCCAACAGGGATCACATAATATTTTTCAGGGTCAAGGTTTGAAATTATTGATGAGGCGGATACTCTTGAAACTTCATGCTCCGAGGACTGGCCGCCGAAGATGACCGCAACTGTTAACTTATTCAATGATTATCCTTCTTTCTATATGATAAATTTTTGTTATGCCTGTTATTTTGCCACATATCACCATGCAGAATTTCTGTTTCGATTACGGCTGGCGC
>CAZBNY010000052.1:0-8684 GCA_964493235.1 uncultured Lachnospiraceae bacterium | reverse complement strand
CGTATATCAATAGACTTTAACATACAGCTCGCCAAATAAATTTTCCTCGCTATATAGTGCCTGCTGCATGGAGCCATGCAGAATCTCAACTTCGCTTCGCTACGTTTCGATTACGGCTGGCGCCGTATATCAATAGACTTTAACATACAGCTCGCCAAATAAATTTTCCTCGCTATATGTTAAAGTCTATTGCTGCATGGCTTTTAGCTAATAACATTATATTCAAAAACGGCCCCCTTGACAATAGTATAGATTATAGATTATAATATTTAAGCACTTTAATTTTGATAAAAACACACTGTGTTTTTCAAATTTTCCATGCTAGCCGGGGAGGCAGCGGCGCCCTGTACCCACAATCCGCTATAGTGGGGGTGATGCCTGTTTTGCGGCTGTTTTTCTTTGCGGCTGCCCTGTGGAATTGGTGTTGAAGATTGAGTCTTGTGCAATAGGAACCTGCGAACCGTGTCAGATCCGGAAGGAAGCAGCACTAAACAGTCATTTTTATGTGCCACGAGGTAGCTTGGTCGGAGCTGATGAAACAGGTAACGCGTAGAGGAGGCAGACAAGAAACGGGCGCATGGATCCTTTAAATCATATTTACGTCGTATATTTTATATAATTAGAGATGGAAGTAAGTTCCATCTATTTTTTATTTTACCGTAAGAAACGGGGGTATATATTTGCTGAATGCCGAATTTGCAATACTTGGCTTTATACAAAACCATTTACGATGTGGGATATTGGATCTTCTTATGCCAAAAATAACATCTCTCGGGAACGCCGGAGCATTGTGGATAATAATAACAATTATTTTTCTGATATCCAAAAAATATAGAGCCGCCGGTATAGTAATGGCTATCTCTCTTATGACAGATCTGGTGCTGTGTAATATCATACTTAAACCAACTATCGCCAGAATAAGGCCTTATGATATAAATAAGGCGGTCACTCTGCTTATACCAAAACAGACAGACTATTCTTTTCCCTCAGGGCATACGGCCGCCGCCTTTACTTCCGTAGCGGTCATGTATTTTTGCGGCTGTAAATATTGGAAACCGACGGCCATATTGGCTGTCATTATAGGCTTCTCGAGGTTGTATTTATATGTGCATTTTCCGACGGACGTCCTTGCGGGAGCCTTGATAGGGACAATATGCGGATTCTTTGGATACAAAATATACAAGTGTGTCTCAAAAAAACAAGAGGTATAGCTGTTTTTGAAAAAATGAAGAACGAAAAAACTGCGTTTTCCTGTTAGTGTGATCCTGAAAAACGCAGTTTTTCTGTATAAAAAGCCTTGCGGAGTGTGTCATGGAAACCGTTTATAAAAAACTTTGCGGCGTTTTTTCTTATGACACCAACGATTCGCCTTTTAATTCGGCGATACCTCTCCCGCTAAAATCTTTTTGTAATCCTCGTAGTTTTTCTCCAAAAGCGTCGGTGTATCAAGGCCGTAAGGGCACTTTGAGGCGCACTGTCCGCAGTGGAGGCAGTTTTCTATGTTTTTCATCTTTGCCTGCATTTCAGGCGTCATCTGAGCGGCAGAGGGCGCTCTCCTTATCATCAGCGACATTCTGGCACAGTTATTTATCTCGATATTGACAGGACACGGCATACAGTAACCGCAGCCGCGGCAGAACTCCCCGCAAAGCTCCTGCCTGTCATGGTCAATTACGGCCTGAAGCTCGTCCGTCATCACAGGCGGGTTATCTATGTAAGAAATGAATTCATCAAGCTCGCTGTCCCTCTGAATTCCCCATATAGGCAGAACATTGTCAAACTGGGCAAGGTAAGCGTAGGCCGCCGCTGAATTTGTGATAAGTCCGCCGGAGAGCGCCTTCATGCAGATAAATCCCATATTGGCTTCCTTGCATTTCTGCACAAGAGAAAGATCCTTTTCACTCGCCAAATATGAGAAGGGGAACTGCAATGTCTCATAAAGTCCGGACGCGATCGCTTCCTCAGCTACAGCGAGACGATGGTTCGTTATGCCGATATGTCTTATTTTGCCCTGAGCCTTCGCCTCCAAAGCCGCCTCATAGAGTCCTGTTCCGTCTCCGGGCTTTGGACAGAATGACGGGTTGTGGAACTGATATATGTCAACATAGTCAGTCCTCAGGCTTTTAAGCGTCTTGTCAAGGTCCTTCCAAAAGTCCTCAGCCTTCTGTGCGGGAGTTTTGGTGGCGATGAACACCTTTTCCCTTATTCCGTCAAAGGCTTCTCCCAGCTTTACCTCGCTGTCCGTGTAGGATATTGCCGTATCAAAAAATGTAAATCCGGCGTTATACGCCTTTCTTACAAGTCTTACAGCCTCCTCCTGAGAGATCCTCTGTATCGGGAGCGCTCCGAATCCGTTTTTGTCTGTTGTTATTCCTGTTTTTCCAAGTGTTACCTCCGGCATGATCATTCTCCTTTTTCTTTGATATTATGGTCGCATAGATCGGCAAGAAAACAGCTTGAACACTTCGGTCTTCTCGCTATGCAGACCTTTCTTCCGTGGGCGATTATCTGTGTGTTATAGGCTATCCAGTTCTTTTCGGGCAAAAGCTCCATAAGCTCAAACTCTATTTTTACCGGATCCTGACTGTTTGTAAATCCCAGCATATTTGACACGCGCCTTACATGGGTGTCAACGACTACACTGGGTATGCCATAGATATTTCCTCTGACAACATTTGCCGTTTTCCTGCCGACCCCAGGCAGCTTTGTAAGCTTATCAATATCCTTGGGGACCTCTCCGCCGTATTCGCTCAAAAGCATCTGACAGCAGCCGATTATGTTTTTGGCCTTGTTATGGTAAAAGCCCGTCGAGCGTATATCCTGTTCAAGCTCGGCCAGATCCACCTCGGCAAAGGACTTTATATCAGGATATTTTGCGAACAATCCGGGTGTGACCATATTTACCCTGTCGTCGGTGCATTGGGCGCTGAGTATTGTCGCGATAAGAAGCTGCCAGGCACTTTCGTGGGTAAGATAGCACTTTGTCGGCCCGTAATGCTCCTCGAGCCTGTCCAAAACCTTAATGACCCTTTCCTTAAGCTCCATATACATCACTCCTTCCATACAACGGCTGTGTCGGCCTTGTTGAGAATAACATCTCTGCCGTAATAGTTGAACAGCACCGCCGTCTTTTCCTTTTCCTCTGTAAACGGGTCTATGTCAAAAAACTCTATCCTGCACATTCTCAAAAGCTGTTTTGGACTGTAGGAGGCCAGCTTAGGCAAGTATCTTTCCACATTTTCCGAAACGCTGTAAAACTCTCTCTCAAAGGCTCTTTCCGCCTCATTTGACGCTCTGTCCAGGCTCCCGGGTATCGTTTTCATATTGTCACCAAGATATATGTCAAATCTCAGCAGCTCCTTTATTTCAGGAACATACTTTTCCAAAGGCTCATACTGTCTGAAAAACTCAAAGATCCTTCCGTACAGCTCCATTTTGCCGTGTGAGATCTCATCATATCCGTTTATTCCCCACCAAACGGATAAATCCTCGAAAAACTTAAACGGATTTCCCATCTGTTTTATGGCGTATTTAACGGCAGTAAGCGCTTTTCCCGAATTATAGAAGGTCTCTACCATTTCCTCAATGGCCTTCAGCTTGAGCATTTCCCCGAAATCCAATTCCCTTGTGTAAAGCACCTCATAGGGCGCCTCGTCGGCGAAAACTATGCCGTATTTCTCGGCGTCCCGTCTCAGTCCGGAACCCTTCAAAAGCTTGAGAAAGCCAAGCTGCAGCTGCTCAGGAGCAAGATCATACACGTCGTTGAACGATCTGCCGAAGGACTCGTAATTCTCATAGGGCAGTCCGGCGATAAGGTCAAGATGCTGATGTATGTTCTCTCCCTCGGCCACCTTTCTCACAACATCGGTGATACCGCCGAATTTGGCGTTTCTCTGTATGGCCTCTATGGTCATTTCATTGGTTGACTGTACGCCTATCTCGAACTGGAACAGACCCCTTCTGGCGTTTTTGAGCATATCCATAGCCTCGTCGCGAAGAATGTCGGCCGTAATCTCCATATGGAAATTTGTCACTCCGTTGTCATGCTCCATTATGTATTTCCAGATCATCATGGCGTGCTCGTGATTGCAGTTGAACGTCCTGTCCACGAATTTGACCTGCCTTACCTTATTATCGAGGAAAAACTGCAAGTCTTTTTTCACTCTTTCGGCCGACAGAAAGCGCACGCCTTTCTCAACGGACGAAAGGCAATACTGACAGTTATACGGGCAGCCTCTCTGTGTCTCATAGTATATTATTTTGTTTTTGAACTCCTCGGCGTTATCGTACACAAACGGAATATCGTCAAGGCGCATAGGCTCGGCATTGGGATTTTCAACGATCTCCTTATCGTTTCTGTAAACTATGCCCTTTATGTCGGTTACCGGCTTGCCGCAAGTCCACGCCTCCAGAAGATTTTTGTATGTGCCTTCTCCTTCGCCCTTTATCACAAGGTCGGCAAAAGCGTTTTCCTCCAAAAAATCTATCCCGTCATAGCTTACCTCCGGCCCTCCGAAAAACATAAGCGTATTCGGCAGTACCTTTTTCAGCCTTCTGGCGATCACCTTTATCATCTCGATATTCCATATATAGCATGAAAACCCGATAAAATCGGGTTTTTCCTTATAGATATCGCTTACGATAAATTCAACTCTGTTGTTTATTGTATATTCCCTCACAGCGGTATATTTCCCATCGGGATCAGCATAGGCCCTGAGGCTTCTCAGCGCCAGCGACGAATGGATATACTTGGCGTTCAGGGCTGTAAGCAGAACTTTCATATACGTTATCCTTTCAAGCGGGCATTAGACGGCGACGGGTATTTTTCCGACGCTCTCTCCATGCTCATATCCGATAAGCTTAAAATCGTCTACAGTAAAGTCGTAGAAATTCTTTATTTCCTTATTTATCTCAAATTTCGGAGCGGGAAGCGGCTCCCTCTTAATAAGCTTCTCAACGATAGGAATATGCCTGTCGTAAATGTGCATATCAGAAATAACATGGACAAGCTCCCCAACCTGCAGGCCGCTTACCTGTGCCAGCATATGCACAAGCACGGCATACTGTACAACATTCCAGTTGTTAGCCGTCAGCGTATCCTGAGAGCGCTGGTTCAATATGGCGTTCAGCCTTCCGTCAACGACGTTGAAGGTCATGCTGTAGGCGCAAGGATAAAGGTTCATCTCATGCAGATCCTGAAAATTATATATATTTGTCATTATCCTTCTGCTGTAGGGATTATTTTTCAGGTCGAAAAGGACCCTGTCCACCTGATCGAACATTCCCTCCTTATACTGATGCTTGACGCCAAGCTGATAGCCATAGGCCTTGCCTATCGTTCCGTCCTCGCCGCCCCAGGAGTCCCATATATGGGAATTGAGGTCAGAAAGCTTATTGGACTTTTTTTGCCATATCCAGAGCATTTCGTCAATGGCAGCCTTCCAGTTAGTGTATCTCAGGGTCAGTATGGGGAATTCCTTTGAAAGGTCGTATCGGTTCACAACGCCGAATTTCTTTATCGTATAGGCGAAGGAACCGTCCTCCCATTTCGGGCGGACCTTCTCATTTTCCGTGGAAAATCCGTTTTCCAATATATCCTTACAGTTCTTTATAAAAATCTCGTCAGCGTAACTCAATGTTTTTCCTCCTAACACTACAGTTCCCTGCGGCCCTCTAAGGCCCTTGCCAGTGTGACCTGATCCACATATTCCAAGTCTCCGCCTACTGGAACGCCGTTAGCTATCCTTGTGACCTTTATGCCAAGCGGCTTGATGAGCTTGCTTATATACATGGCTGTAGCCTCGCCCTCGACATTGGGGTTGGTGGCAAGTATTATCTCGTCGGGAGTCTCCTTCTGTATCCTCTCCAAAAGCTCCTTGAGCTTTATGTCAGACGGCGATATCCCGGACATCGGCGAGATCGCCCCGTGCAGCACATGATAAACCCCGTTGTATTCCTTGGTCTTTTCGTAGGCCGCCATATCCCTTGGGTTCTCGACAACCATGATCGTTTTATGATCCCTTTTGGCACTGGCACAGACAGGACATATGTCGGAATCAGTCAGGTTACAGCAAACAGAGCAGTATTTCACATCTCTTTTAGCCGATATTATAGCCTCCGTAAGGTCGTTGACTTCTTCCTCGCTCATGCCTATGATATGGAAAGCCAGCCTTTGGGCGGATTTCCTTCCTATCCCAGGCAGAGAAGCGAATTTTTCGATAAGCCTTGTTATCGTGTCTCCGTAATAGTTCATATTCCGCCCCTTAATTAAAACATTCCGCCCAAGTTGCCGCCGGCGATCTTGGACATAGCTCCGTTAGCAGCCTCGTCAGCCTGTCTTATGGCCTCGTTCATAGCCGAAAGAATAAGATCCTCGAGCATCTCAACATCATCGGGATCAACTACGTCGGGATTTATTTTGATAGATTTGATTTCCTTTTTGCCTGTAATGCTCACCTTAACGGCTCCGCCGCCTGATGTAGTCTCGATAACCTGCTCCGCGAGGGCAGCCTGTGTTTCCTCCATCTGCTTCTGCATCTTCTGTGCCTGTTTCATAAGGGCGTTCATGTTCATTCCGCCCATTCCTCCATATCCTTTTGCCATTTTTTGTATACCTCCAGTAATTAATTTTTATGGTTCTATCTCTATCCCCGGCAGAAGTCCGGCCCAGTCCTCGTCGTCGAAGCCTGTATCCGTTTCATCTTCCGGAGAACCGAAAAGCATCTCATATCTTCTGTTGTACTCGTCCTTTGATATTACCTCGAATTCCGGCTCAGCTCCGAGCCTTTCCACAAAGGCCGCCTTTATATCGTCATATTTTCCGGCCAATATTCGGCTGTCGATATTGTTGTCTGCGACTACAAATATTTTGTCGCCGTCCAGCTGCTTAAGCTCCGCCTTTTTTACGATTATATCGTTTGGCGGCGGAAAGCTTCCGGCTATCTCGTTCCACATACCGAGGGCCTTTTTATAATCCTCGGACTCGGCCTTTTTCACAGCTTTTTTCGGCTTTGGCTTATTTTCGTGAACCGGGCCGCTTACGACCTCTGTTCTGGTATATTTGCCGCTTTTAAGCTCCCTTTCCAATGAGGATACCTTAGCGGCAACGGCGGTATAATCCGCCTCCGTAACGGGAGTGCAGAGCTTTATAAGGCATACCTCCAGCAGAACTCTTTTGTTCGAGGCATACTTCATGTCAGCCGAAAGCTCCGAAAAAATGTTTATCAGTCTTGTTATCTCGGCCTTGGATATTATTTTCGACTGTTCCTTAAGAGCCTCGGCGCTCTCGCTTGATACGTTGAGTATTTTTCCCGGGTCAGCCACTGACAAGGTTATCATAAGGTTCCTGAGATGAACTATATAGTCCGAGACGAACTGTAATGCGTCCTGTCCCCTCATCATCAGCTCATCGACTATGTTCATAAGGCCGTCGGCGTCCTTCGCGGCGATTTTGTCCGTCACGTCAAACAGTACCGAATCGTCGGCCGCCCCGACTATTTCAAGCACCTTATCCTTTGTCAGCCTTTCGTCGAAATAAAACGCCGTACACTGGTCAAGTATACTCAGGGAATCTCTCATAGAGCCGTCGGCCAGCCTTGCCACGAGGAAAAGCGCGTCGTCATCGGCTTCTATGCCTTCTTTTTCGGCATAACCCTTAAGGGTCTTAGCGATCTCAGAAGCGTTTATCCGCCTGAAGTCGAACCGCTGGCACCTTGAAAGTATAGTCGCGGGGATCTTCTGAGGTTCGGTAGTGGCGAGGATAAAGATCACGTGCTCGGGCGGTTCTTCCAATGTTTTCAGAAGGGCGTTGTAAGCTCCCGGTGAAAGCATATGGACCTCGTCGATAATATATACCTTATAGCGGCCCTCGGAGGGCGGATATTTTACCTCCTCACGGATCTCACGTATGTTGTCAACACCGTTGTTTGAGGCCGCGTCTATCTCGATCACGTTGACGCTCCTGCCCTCGTTTGCCGCCAGACACAGCTCGCACTCATTGCAGGGTTCGCCGTCAACAGGGTTCAGGCAGTTGATAGCCTTCGCGAAAATTTTCGCGGTAGAGGTTTTGCCGGTTCCTCTTGTTCCGCAAAAGAGGTAGGCGTGGGAAACACGTCCGGTTTTTATCTGATTTTTCAATGTTTTAACTATATGCTCCTGACCGACGACATATTCAAAGGTCTGCGGTCTGAACTTTCTGTAAAGCGCCTGATAAGCGGACATTTTAAAGTCTCCCTTCCGCATATTAATACTATTTTACTATAACAATTTTTCAGACAAAAATCAAGGACAGCGGTCATAAAATAGGCGCTTATTTATTTGCCCTCGAAAATTCCAGTGTCCAAACCCCTGCCGATGGTGTTCATTTGTGTCGATTTTTTAATGCCGATTTCTTGAGAATTTTCATCTTTTTGAAACGCGCGTGTACGCGCTAAGTCGAAAACAGGTTTTCGACTTGGAAACGCAGGCAAAAGTTCCGGTGAAACTTTTGCCTGCGGCCTTGGCTTTAAAAAATCTTTTCTTTGCAGCTTTTTGAAAAAAGCTGCGCAAAAACTTTTTATACCGAAAAACGTAGTTTTTCGGGTACACCATTCGATTTGTTAATCCTAAATATTATCAATCAGGAAAACGTAGTTTTCCTATAAAAGTTCTTTGTTTCTTTTCGGTACCGCAAAGATGTGCGGACG
>CAZBNY010000051.1:0-11468 GCA_964493235.1 uncultured Lachnospiraceae bacterium | reverse complement strand
TAAATATAAAATGCAAAGGAGGAATATCTATGAAACTCGGCATAGTAGGCGGAGCCGGGCTCCTTGGTTCAACATCGGCGTTTTTGGCCGGTATGAAGGGTTATCTCGAAGAGATCAAGCTGATCGATGTCAAGGTGAACCTTGCCAAATGCCATGTTTTGGACATGGGGCAGGCCATTTATGGCTCGTCCGGTACTAAGGTCACCTACGGCGAATACGGGGACCTTGCTGACTGCGGGATCATACTCATAACGGCCAGCATTCCGGAAAGGAAGGTCGCCGACAGACTGGAATATCTTTATGACAATATGAAGCTCATAAAGCCGATCTGCGAGCAGATAAAGGCAAGCTGCCCCAATGAAGCCGTAATAATCAACGCCACAAACCCTGTTGACATTTTTAATTACATAATATGGCAGCTTCTTGGCTGGGACAGAAAAAAGATACTCGGCTTCAACGGCAACGATACCTACCGTCTGAAATGGGCAGTGTCAAGAGTAACCGGAAAGCCGTTCGCCGGTCTTGACGGCTTCTGCATAGGCGAGCATGGAAACGGCCAGATAAACCTCTATGACAGAATGACCTGCGGCGGCGAGCCTCTTGTCCTTACAGATGACGAGACAATGGCAGTGGAAAAAATGACCTCCAACTTCTTTGCGGAGTTCCAGTCCCTTGACAGCGGAAGAACGTCCGGCTGGTGCTCCTCCATAAATATAGAGGAGGTTATTGAGGCCGTTGCCACAAACTCGGGCAAAGTGCTTGAATGCTCATCTGTCCTTGACGGCGAGTATGGATACTCGGGCGTGTCCTTCGGAATGCCCGTTTCCATAGGAAGCGAGGGTATCATAAGCTATGAGCTGCCGCCCCTTACAGATAAGCAGAAGGAAAGACTTGACAACGTAAGTAAAAACATAAGAAGTACATTGACAAAGGTAGGATTTTAAGAAATGGATTTATCAAGGATAATAAAAATTGAACATAAGGGCAGGGTCGTTCCCCGTTTACTGATCTACCTGATCGGAAACATCGTGCTGGCTCTCGGACTGACCATCAATACAAGGACAGGCTTAGGCTCGTCGCCAAACGGCGCGGCGCAGTACACGGTTTCCCAGATACTCGGCGTTAATCTTGGTATCGGAAGCTTTCTCGTATACCTCATATGTATATTCGTCCAGTTCCTTATGCTGAGGAAGGCTTTTGGCCCGGAAAGACTTCTTCAGATAGTTCTGAGCTTCGTGACCAGCTTTTTCATCGGTATATTTGACGTGTTTATTCCCGTAATAAACAGCTTCCCGCTGAAATTTATCGGCCTTGCTTTCGCTATAATCTGCATAGGCACAGGCTCGTCGCTCATAGTCGATATGGAGCTTACCACCAATCCCGCCGACGCTCTCGCCCATCTTATCGGAGAAAAGACCGGCAGAGGCTTTGGCTTCGGCAAAAATGTGTTCGATTTTTCGGCCTTCATCGTTACTGTAGTAGGGGGCCTGCTCTTTGAGGGAAAGATACTCTGTATAGGCGTAGGCACGATATGTGCCATGATATTCACAGGCAGAGTGATCGCCTTATTCCAAAAATTATTTAAAGAAAAGCTCAGATATTTTGTATAAAAGCCTTCCGCCGGCAAAACACCGGCGGATCTTTCTTTTTTCAAGGTCAGGGCCGCGTTTCGTAAGATCAGTTTTTTCTCAATTCAATTCTCGCTCCGCCGTCATACGGCTCTATCCGGCCTATTTTTTGGGCGCTCGGGACCCTTCCACGCAGCTCCTCCAGCATTTTATCGGCATCCTCAGGCGATACCGCCATCAGCAGTCCGCCGGACGTCTGCGGATCGTAGAGCATATCTTGAATGGCAAGCTCAACCTCGCCTCCGTCAACAAAGCTCTCGGCAAAGCTCCTGTTCCTGTACAGCCCCTCGGGCAGTATTCCCATTTTAGCCAGCTCCAGAGCCTCGTCAATTAAGTCAACGGCTCCCGTATCCACGACCGCCTTTACATCGGAGCCCTGCGCCATTTCCAACATATGCCCCAGCATTCCGAAGCCGGTGACGTCGGTGCAGGCATGGACGTCATATTTCACCATTATATCCCTTGCCGCCTTATTCAGAGTTGTCATAAGCCCGATCGCCAGCTCCATGCCCTCCTTTGAGACAAGGTCGGCCTTGGCGGCTGTCGTCAGTATGCCTATACCGAGCGGTTTAGTAAAAATAAGAATATCTCCCGCCTTAGCTCCGCTGTTTGTGATGATCCTGTCGGGACGCACAAAGCCGGTCACGGCAAGTCCGTACTTCGGCTCGTCGTCAAGTATGGAATGTCCGCCCGTTATCAGCGCCCCAGCCTCATACACCTTGTCATAGCCGCCCTTCAGCAGCGCGTGTACGTGCTCCTTGTCCATATCCGAGGGTACGGCCATTATATTCAGACACAGCTTAGGCTCGCCGCCCATAGCGTACACATCGGACATGGCGTTCGCCGCCGCTATTTGCCCAAAAATATATGGGTCATCGGCTATCGGCGGAAAGAAATCCACGGTCTGCACTATCGCCAGCTCGTCGCTTATCCTGTATACAGAAGCGTCGTCGCTTTTGTCAAAGCCGACCAGCAGGTTTGGATCCTCATGTACCTTTATATCCTCCAAAAGCCGTGCCAGAACCCCCGCGCCTACCTTGGCTCCGCAGCCGGCGCATTTAGCAAGCTTAGTAAGCTTTATGTTCTCCATGTCATTCCTCCTTAAGTCTCAGCATGGCCTCAAGGACACCGCCGCCTACGGCAAGCGCCTTATCGGAAACGCTGTAGCAATGCTCCTTTTTACACCTCGGGTCAACGTCACCGCTTTTCATGCCCTTATATACCGGAGTATTTTCGGGAAGTATTCCCCTGAGCACTCCGCCTATAAGGCATTTTACCGGCTCTCCGTCCACATAGGCCACTGTCTGCCCTGCCTCGACCGTATCTCCTATTTGGCACACCGGAGTAAATATCCCGTCCTTGACCGCTCTTATTATCCTCTCCGTCGTGTATCCTCCTATATTTCCCGGTACGCCTGTATTCTCCGCGGCGCTTCCCTCAAAAAATACCCGCCCGAGATAATGGCCCCTTTGCGTCTCAACAACGGCATGGCAGTCCACTCCCGCCGTGAAACCCGGTCCGACTGCGATCACCACGGGGGCGTCGGTGATCCTCGTGCCGAGGTTTTTCTTTGCCAATATGGCGTCTATTACAAAATCGGGCTTCAAAACGCCCACGCAGTCCGCCCTTTCATCGGCTATTACCGCTATATTCCCTCTTTTTATTATTTCATATATTTCGTTTGTGTTGTTTGCCCTTTCGGCCTTCACGTCCTCTACCTCAGCAGTCCCGTTCACAATGGCCTGCGAGAAGCAGACGGTCCTCCTGATAGCCGTCGGTCTTTCAAGGTCGGTCATTACTATGTCGAATTTAGCGTGCTTTAGCCTGAGGGCGATGCCCGAGGCAATGTCTCCCGCTCCCTTTATTATCACAAGCATATCAGCTCTCCCTTTCTTATTTCTCCCGCGAATACGGGAATATCAAGCCGCTTAGCTATTACTTTTGCCAGCTCCAACTGATGCCGCGTTTCGACCTGATTTATTATGAGCCTGTCAAAAAGTCCTTCCTCTTTAATTACCGCCGCTACGGTCTCCGGCGCGGCTATGCCGTTTATGTCGATTCCCGAAAGCTCGGCGAATATTTCCGGCCTGTGGCAAACGTCCGCTATTCTTTTATTTACGCCGCTTATACCAAGCACTCCGACGGTCTCCGCGCTTTCCGGCGGAATGACCGGCTCATAGGCGGCATGGGCCTTCAGCGGAAGTCCTCTGGAACCGTCGGCCTCGCAAAGCACATAGTCAGCCATGTCCAACAGCTCTGAAAACGGTATCTCCGGCGCGGACAGCTTGCCCATTCCGCATTCGGTCCCGACACATATGATATTATTATTGGCAAAAACCCTTTTTATCTCTTCCTTTTGCGTGCTATTAAGTGTTATAATATCTGTTGGACGGTAAATTTTCGCTGAGGTGCAGACAATGACACTTCCCCTTTGGGAAAGCTCCCTTGCCAGAGCATACATCAGCGTCGTTTTCCCGCCGCTGCCCGCTATGGAGGTCAGTCCTCTTTTAATTTCCAGAATATCAGTCATATGGCAGCCACCTCACCTACTATTTAAAGAATATCACCTTTTAGGAGGGTTTACAATGGAAAACAGACTGAAAGCCAAAATAAGGGTCCTTCTTTTCACAGAGGAAAAATGCTTTGGCCCCGGCATAAGACAGGTGCTTGACGGGGTACAAAGCTGCGGCTCCCTAAGAAAAGCCGCCATGAACATGAACATGGCCTACTCAAAGGCGTGGAAGATGGTAAAAAATTGTGAAAAACAGCTTGGCTTTCCCCTTCTTATATCAAAAACAGGAGGAAAAAACGGAGGAGGCGCCACACTCACCGAAGAGGCCGCAAGATTCCTGACGGCATATGAGGAATACTGCTCTGAAATCGAGAATTTTGGCCTTAAGCTGCTTAATGAAAAATTTGAATTCTATAATAAGTAAATCTTATGCTTTTTTTAATAATTACCCTTCCTTGTCAAGATGGATTGTCTTTTTTTCTACACACTATAGGTCCTGAAAATACACAGGCCCTTTGCCGCTCTAAGGACAAAAATATCCTTTTTTCTTGAAATTCAGCCGTTTTTTCAAACGGCTTTTCTTATTGTTTCAGTGAAATTTTTTCTAAACGATGGCGTTATCAGACAACAAACTTTTGACTTTATTGATCTTGAAATTCCTTGAAAATGACATATTTTTCACAGTTAAACACAACGTCTTGTTATGTAATCAAAACAATACATATTTGTGCATTTTAACAATAAAAAATAGTTCATTTTGTCTGTTTTTAGAAACAAAAACTCAATGCTGTTCACTTTTAGACACAAATTTCGGCATTTTTTGAAAACAAACGTAATTTTTGTACATTCAAATTTAATTTTTTTAAAATTTAATGTTTATTTTGTCATTTGGAATAAACGTCAATTTGTATATTGAAAAAAAATTTTTAATATTATAAGGTAAAGTATGTAGGTACCAAAGGACTATTAACAAAAAGGAGGAAACAACAATGTCAAATGTATTGGAAATCAGATGGCACGGCCGCGGCGGCCAGGGAGCTAAAACCGCGTCTCTGCTTCTGGCTGACGTGGCCTTCAATACCGGTAAATATGTACAGGGCTTCCCTGAGTACGGCCCGGAAAGAATGGGCGCGCCTATTACAGCATATAACCGTATCAGCAACTCACCTATCAGAGTTCACTCAAATATTTATGATCCTCAGTATGTAGTTGTAGTTGACGAGACTCTGCTTGAGAGCGTAGATGTAACTAAGGGCCTTAAAAAGGAGGGCGCTATCGTCATCAACACAGCTAAGACAATAGACGAGATCCGTCCTCTCCTCAAAGGATATGAGGGCAGGGTCGTTCTTATAGACGCCAGAAAGATCTCTATCGAGGCTCTCGGAAAATACTTCCCTAACTCACCTATGCTTGCTGCTATCGTTAAGGTCACAGGCGTAATGAGCGATGAGGATTTCCTTGAGGAAATGAGAGGCTCATACAAGCACAAATTCGCTTCAAAGCCCGAGGTTATCGAAGGTAACATGAAGGCTCTTGAGCTTGCTTTAAAGGAGGTGCAGTAAATGTCATCTATAGATCATATCACAGATACAATCGGCTGGAGAGACATTACTCCCGGCGGAGAAATATATGAAGGCGGTACAGCGGCTGCGATCAGAACAGGCGACTGGCGTACAGATACACCCAGCTTCATAGCTGACAAATGCAAACAGTGTCTTTTATGCGCACCTGTATGTCCCGACTGTTCAATTCCTGTAAAAGACGGAAAAAGAGGCGAGTTTGACCTCGACCACTGCAAAGGATGCGGAATCTGCGCGAAGGTTTGCCCCTTTGGCGCAATTGTTATGAAAAAGGGGGAGAAATAAATGGCCATCAGAGAAAGATTATCAGGTAACGAAGCAGTTGCCAACGCTATGAGACAGATCAACCCGGACGTAATGGCTGCTTTCCCTATCACGCCTTCAACAGAGGTACCTCAGTACTTCTCAACATTTGTTGCTAACGGAAAAGTAGACACAGTATTCGTTCCCGTCGAGAGTGAGCACAGTGCTATGAGTGCCTGCGTAGGCTCAGAGGCAGCCGGCGCAAGAACACTTACAGCTACATCTTCATGCGGTCTCGCTCTTATGTGGGAGGAGCTTTACATTGCGGCAAGCTGCCGTCTTCCTATCGCTCTTGCCTGCGTAAACAGAGCATTATCCGGCCCTATCAACATCAACTGCGACCACTCAGACAGTATGGGCGCCAGAGATTCAGGCTGGATCCAGATCTACGCTGAAAACAACCAGGAAGCATATGACAACTTTGTACAGGCTTACAGAATTGCCGAGCACAAGGACGTAAGACTTCCTATTATGATCTGCCAGGACGGTTTCATCACAAGCCACGGTGTAGAAAACATCGAGCTTCTTGAGGACGAGGAAGTTAAAAACTTCGTCGGCGAATACAATCCCGATGCTTATCTTCTTAACGATAATGGCTGCTTAGCCGTAGGACCCTACGACAACCCGACCCATTACATAGAGCATAAGAGACAGCAGACAGAAGCTATGAAAAACGCTAAAAAGGTTATTCTTGATGTAGCTAAGGAATTCAAGGAAATTTCCGGCAGAGAATACGGCCTCTTTGAGGAATATAAGCTTGACGATGCTGAAATAGCTCTTGTTATTATCGGTTCAGCCGCCGGTACAGCTAAGGACGCTGTTGACAGGCTCAGAGCAGAGGGCAAAAAGGCCGGCCTTCTTAAATTAAGAGTGTTCCGTCCTTTCCCCGCAGAGGAAATAGCCGAGGCTCTTAAGAATGTTAAGGCTCTTGCTATCATGGACAGAGCTGACAGCTTCTCATCACAGGGCGGACCTCTCGGAGCAGAGGTAACAGGCGCTCTCTACAGAGCAGGCGCAAATGTTAAGACTATTAACTATGTATACGGTCTTGGCGGACGTGACGTAAAGGTAGAGAACATCTTAGAAGTATATTCAGCACTTGAAGAAATCGAAAAGACCGGATGCACGGGCGAAAGCTTCCGTTACCTGTCTGTAAGAGAATAAGAGAGAGGTGAAGGCAATGTATAATTTTAAAGAAGTAATGTCCAGACCCGAAAGACTTGCAGGCGGTCACAGAATGTGCGCAGGCTGCGGCGGAACTATCACAGCCAGAGCCGTACTTCGTGCCATCCACCCTGAAGATAAGGCTGTTATCGCCAACGCTACAGGATGTCTTGAGGTATCTACTTTCATATATCCCTATGTTGCGTGGAAGGATTCATATATCCATAACGCGTTTGAAAACGCCGGAGCTACACTCAGCGGCGTTGAGGCTGCTTACAATGCCCTTAAGAAAAAAGGCAAAGTAGACAGCACATACAAATTCATCGCTTTCGGCGGTGACGGCGGTACATACGATATCGGTTTCCAGTCACTTTCAGGAGCAATGGAAAGAAACCATGACCTCGTTTATGTTTGCTACGACAACGGCGCTTACATGAATACAGGTATCCAGCGTTCATCAGCTACACCTCATTTCGCTGACACAACAACGACACCAGTTGGCTCAGCTTCAGATGGTAAAATGCAGAACAGAAAGGACCTTGCTGAGATCATCGCTTCTCATCACATTCCTTATGTCGGACAGACAACATTCATCGGAAACTTTAAGGATCTTCATGAGAAAGCTGAGAAGGCTATCTACACACCCGGCGCTGCTTTCCTTAACGTAATGGCTCCCTGCCCCAGAGGCTGGAGATACCCCGCTGAGGACATCATGGAAATCTGCAAGCTCGGTGTTGAAACTTGCTACTGGCCTCTCTTCGAGGTTATCGACGGCAAGTGGGTACTCAACTACAAGCCTAAGAACAAGCTTCCCGTTGAGGACTTCCTCAGACCTCAGGGACGTTTCAAACACCTCTTCAAGAAGGGCAACGAGCATCTTATCGAACAGTTCCAGCAGGAAGTAGACGAAAGATGGGAACAGCTCCTTTACTTCTGCGAGGCTTAAGACCGCGGACTTAGCTCCTATCGGCTTGTAATACCGGCCGTAGGAACAATGATTAGAACATAATTTTATTAACCTATAAAAAGGTCGGTGTTTGCCGGCCTTTTTTTGTATTAATTTACGGTTGATTTTAATGTAAATATGACTGGAAAGATGAAGGATTTAGTTTTATAATATGGACAAAGAGGGACTTGACCCTCTCAAAAATAATATAGGAGGAATATCTATGAAAAAATTCACATCTGTCCTGATGACAGTTATGCTTGTTCTCGGACTTGCGCTTCCTGTTTCAGCGGCAGAAACGACCTACCCCACCTTTGAGGGCGGAGTAACCGAAATTCAGAAGTACGGCAATATCGTTCTTGACATCGATCCCGCCGGACTTCAGGAGGCCGGATATGAGTATGGCGACATTCTTGACGTTAAGGTCGATGAAGCCGACTACGCTATCCCCCTCTGCACAAACTATTCTGACGTTGACACTGGCTCTCTTGTAGTCCGTGACAGCGACGGAGTGCTTATTGTGGCTATCAACATGGGCGACTTTGCCACAACAAACGGTATAGCCACTAAGGTCACTGCCGAGGACGGCTCATACACTTGGGAATTCCCCGAGGGCAAGAGTCTTGAGGGTATAAGCGTTTCCATCGCTATGGGCGAAAAGGGCGGCTATCGTGACGCTTATTTGATCCATCAGCTTGAGCGTACAAATGAGCGCGCCGACTACGCCTCCGACCAGATCTTTGCCAACTTCCGCAATATCGCTGCCGGCGATCTTGGCGAAAACGCTCTTTTCCGTTCCAGCAACCCTGTCAACAACGAGATTGGCCGTGCCGCTTACGCTGATAAATTCACAGAGGCTAACGGAATTCAGGCGGTTATGAACCTTTCTGACAGCAATGAGCTTATTGACGGCTATATTGCCGCTGAGGATTTCAACTCACCCTATTACAAGTCATTATATGACGCCGGTAAGGTCAAAGCTCTTAACCTCGGCGTAGACTTCACAGCCGCTGATTTCCAGAGCGGTCTTGCCGACGGTCTCAGGTTCTTCGCCGCAAACGAAGGCCCCTATCTTGTACACTGCACAGAGGGCAAGGATCGTGCCGGATTTGTTTCAGCCCTTCTCGCTTGCTTCATGGGCGCGTCATATGACGAGGTCGTAGACGACTATATGCAGACATACATCAATTACTATCATCTTGAGGTTGGCAGCGAGCAGTATGAGGCCGTAAAGAGCAGCAATATCGTTTCGATCCTTGAGACGATCACCGGCTCAGAAAAGGGCGCTGACCTTACAGCAGTTGACCTTGAGGCCGCCGCTGTTGCCTATATAAAGGCCATCGGTCTTACAGACGAGGAGATCGCCGCTCTTAAGGCTAACCTTGCCAAGGATTACGCAGTTGCCGAGGCTCCCGCAGAGGAACCCGCAGTTGAGAAACCTGTTGTAACAGTTCCCGAGCCCGAGATCCCTGACAGCAATACTACATACACGGTAGTTTCAGGCGACAGCCTTTGGAAGATCTCTAAGAAGCTCATCGGCGACGGAAAACAGTGGACAGAAATCTATGAGATAAATAAGGACACTATCAGCAATCCGTCATTGATCTATGAAGGACAGGAGCTTAATATACCCGCGTAAGGCAAAATACTTACGATAAATAAACCGCCGCTTTAACGATCAAAGAATCGTAAAGCGGCGGTTTCATTTTTGCCGTCTTCCGAAAAATCAACTGTCGGATTTTCAGCGGCCGGCGATATTTTTTAAGGCTGTGCACCAATTGTATGGAGACAACACGGTCTGTATCAAAAGTATCCCCACATCTTATACTTGTCAAAACCCGGTTTTGACGAAAATGCCTGTCGCCTGGCCGATCAATCTAAATAATCACCTACAGGCGTATTGTTGTACTGCATTTTGATCCTGATGACCACGGAGCCGTCCTCCTGAGTTTCCTCATCAAGTATTTTATATTTTGTTCTTGTTCTCTCAAGCTGTACTTTATAGTGTTCAACCTCGGCCTTGACCGCGCTTACCGCCGCCGCGTGGCTGAGATCCTCTTTTAACATAAAGTGAAGTGTTTTTTCAATACAGGCTGCTTTTATTCTTTTCAAGCTTGACCCCTCCTTTTTTATATATCTGTATTTTATCATCGCAAATTTTACGTTTCAAAGTGAAATTTCGTTTACATGTAAATTTTGTAAAATCGGCGCATTAATAAAATAGAGCCGTTTTGTGGAAAATTACAGCGGAGGCGACAAAAATTATTATCGTCACTTTTTATGTCGCTGCCTTTTGTTGACAGCTATCCAGTAATATATTACAATTGAGCTATAAATTTAAGGAGAATATAATTTATGCGACCACTAGAAGGAAGAAAAAGACAGCGTGGGGACAGGTACGACGGCTATCTGGTAAGAAATGTTGAGCCTATGGGTACGCTGATACCGTTTATAATGAAAACCAAAACGGATTCATGGGTGCTGATGGACGACAAAATAGACATTACCCATACGCAGGAGTTTATGAGGGAGATGAGAAGAAACGGCAAGCTGCCGACTCTTTCCCTCTATCAGATAATTTACGCGGCTATGGTAAGAACCATTGTCGATGTTCCTGAAATAAACAGGTTCGTACAAAACGGCAGGATATACGCCAGAAACGAGATAAAGGGTTCAATGGTAGTCATGCGCGGCCTCACCAGGGAGAGCGAAAGAACCACCATCATGCCCAGATTTGAGCTGGAGGACACGCTCTTTGACGTTGTTGAGCGGATAAACAAGGAGATCAATCCCATCGACCTTACTCAGAAAAAGGTCAGGGAGGACGACAATAAATCCGCCTTTGATATGCTCCAGACGGCGCTGTGCGCCATACCGGCGTTCTTTCTGCATCGTGTATTTGACATACTTAAGTTTATGGACAGATACGGACTGCTTCCCAGATCGCTCAATAAGCTCAGTCCGTTCCATTCCAGCTTTTTTATAACAAACATGGGTTCTATGGGCATGATGCCAGTATATCATCATATATATGAGTTCGGAACGCTGTCATGCTTTGGCGCCATCGGCACTATCGATACCGTATATGAGATGAACAGGCATGGCGAGGTCAGGAAAAAACACTATCTGAATACCAAATTCGTCGCCGATGAAAGGGCGACCGACGGCTTTATATACGCTATGGCCATGAAGGATTTCAAAAAATACGTTATGAAGCCTGAGCTTCTGCTGGACCCGCCAAAGAGAATCGAGCATGATAAAATAGATAAATAAATACATAGATACATTGACATCGCCGTACGCGGTGCCGCAACAAACGTAATTGAATAAGTTTG
>CAZBNY010000050.1:10315-11979 GCA_964493235.1 uncultured Lachnospiraceae bacterium | reverse complement strand
GGACCAACCTGAGCTGTGTCTCCGTCGATAGCCTGACGGCCTGTGATGATAAGGTCATAGTCAAGTGTTTTGATACCTGCTGCGATAATTGTTGATGTAGCAAGTGTATCTGATCCTCCGAACTCTCTGCCTGAGATAAGGACAGCGTCGTCGCAGCCCATAGCGAGCGCTTCTCTGATAGCAACGTCAGCCTGTGCGGGGCCCATGCATACTACTGTAACTGTGCCGCCTACCTGCTCTTTAATTCTTAAAGCAGCCTCGATACCGCTCTTGTCATCGGGGTTGATGATGCTGGGTACGCCGTCTCTGATAAGTGTGTTTGTCTTAGGATCAAGTTTTACTTCCGATGTATCCGGAACCTGTTTTATACATACAATAATTTTCATTGTGTTTTTCTCCCTCCGCTATTATTTAACTTTCATTGCGCCTGAAATAACCATCTTCTGAACTTCTGATGTTCCTTCATAGATTTCAGTGATCTTAGCGTCTCTCATCATTCTTTCTACGGGGTATTCTCTTGAATATCCATATCCGCCGAATAACTGTACGCAAGTTCTTGTTGTTTCATTGGCAACGTCTGAGCAAACAAGTTTAGCCATAGCAGCGTATGTTGAAAGAGGCTCGTGGTTGTCTTTAGCGCAGGCCGCTCTCCATACAAGGAGTCTGGCTGCGTCAACCTTTGCCTGAAGCTCCGCAAGTTTAAACTTTGTATTCTGGAATGAACCAATTGTCTTACCGAACTGTTTTCTTTCGCCAACATATTTGATCGTCTCATTGATAGCGCCCTGTGCGATACCGAGAGCGATAGCGGCAACACCGATACGTCCGCCGTCAAGAGTAGCCATAGCAATCTTGAAGCCTTCTCCTTCTCTTCCGATAAGGTTTTCTTCAGGAATAATAACATTATCAAAGGCAAGCTCGCAGTTTGAAGCCGCTCTGATACCCATACGAGGAATATCCTTACCTACAGTGAATCCGGGCATACCCTTTTCAAGAATGAAAGCTGAAATACCCTTTGTTCCCTTTGATTTATCTGTCATGGCGAATATTACGAAAATATCAGAAAAGCCTGAGTTTGTGATGAAGATCTTTGAACCGTTAAGAATGTAGTGGTCTCCCTCTTTAACAGCTGTTGACTGCTGTCCGGCGGCATCTGAACCGGCGTTAGGCTCTGTAAGGCCGAAGCAGCCGTATTTTTTTGCGCTTGCAAGAGGTTTGTAATATTTCTCTTTCTGTTCGGGTGTTCCATACGTTCCGATAAGAGTTGTGCAGAGTGAAGTATGTACTGAGCAAGCTGTAGCCGTGCTGGCGTCAACCTTTGCGAGTTCCTCTATGCAAAGAGCATATGAAAGAACGCTCGCGCCTGCGCCGCCGTCCTCTTTGGGGAAAGGTATGCTGAGAAGGCCATATTTAGCCATCTTGTCCATTATGCTGACATCAAATTTCTCAGCCTCGTCCATGTCCGCAGCTTTGGGTTTTACTTCTGTCTCAGCAAATTCTCTGTACAATTGCTGCTGAAGTAATTGTTCTTTTGTTAAACTGAATCCAACCATTATAAAATCCTCCTATTTAATATAATAATGAGTCATGCGTGATAAAAGCATCATTTCCCAAAAGGGAGCTTGCTTACTTTTCGGCACATGATGGTTTTGTCACATAGGGCG
>CAZBNY010000050.1:0-10215 GCA_964493235.1 uncultured Lachnospiraceae bacterium | reverse complement strand
TTTCGGCACATGATGGTTTTGTCACATAGGGCGATAAGCCCTACCGAGACTTGACTCTGTCAAGTCGAGGTAGCATGACGAATAATACAAATCTTTGTCAACATTCCCTATACAGAAGCTTCCTCCTCCCGCGTCGCACTTCGGGAGGAAGGCTCTTCCGCACATTGAGGAAGTAATTTATATCCCGACAGGATATAAATTTAATGGAATTTGATTGTTATACCTTAGACATTATACAGCAAAAACTGTGCCAAATCAGGTGAATAGGCCTAATTTCTTCAACCATTTTTTATTTTTTGATAATTTCTAAACAATTAGCACAAAATTAATTGCAATTATTTTAACAAGTTGCTGTATTTTTTCAAATTTAAAATAATTGTTATTTTTTGTTAAAGTTTCGGCTCAAAAAACATAATCTCATTTTTGAGACACAGCCTTATCATGTTTTATTATACAACAAAATCGGCTTTTAGTCAAATGGGGTTTCCTAACAATTGTTATCAAACCTGCGACTAAATCTTATTTTTGAGACTAAAATATTTTCACCCAAATCAAATTAATTCGTTGTCAGTCTCCTATAAAACATTGTTTGTTTAATTTCATCTTAACTCAAAATATTGTGTTGTTAAAATTAAATCAATAGCGCTCCTATGACCGCAGGCACATAATATGTATTTATTATAACACAAAAGTGGTAGTACCGCAACCATAGCTTTTATATTCCGCACAAAAAATAAAACGGCTCTGCGGTTTCGCAGAGCCTAAATTTCCGTTTCTTAACAGCTCATTGTCAATTCGCCGTTTTCGTTATATGTCCACTTTACATCTTCTTCCAGCAAATCGACTTTGTCCTTTATTTCATTATATACAGCCTCTGAAACGAGCAGCTTGCTTATATGCAATGTATTTTCGCATACGATTACCCTTGCCTGTTCAGGCTTTATCCTGCCAAGCGTCCTGAACGCCGCCCCAACAGTCTCCTGCTCAGTCGCGAAATGAGGCGGGACCTTACCTCTTTCAAGATATGTCGTCGGCACAAGGTTTATGTACATCGCTTCATAGTCTATGTCGTCTACCAGCTTCTGTGTCGTAAGGTCCACAAGACCGATGCCGACAGCGTTTCCATAAGAATTCGGTGAAAGCCTGAGTACCGCTATCTTGCTTATCTTCGGACTTTCAGGCTCGGGAACGCCCTGAACCATTATCCTTCCGATCACCTTTGTATCTACTCCTGTTCCACTGAACATTTTGCCCATTTCCTTAACGATGAGCACATCCAGCTGATCAACGGGGAAATGAGGAACCTGCTGCTGCGCGATCTTTAAAAGCTTAGCCTCATCCTCAAGGAAGTTTTCGGGCTTCAGCGCCTTTATCATATATGTCTCGTCAACAGAATTCTCGATTATGGCAAGTCCCGCAAGGTACGGCGCCTTTTCCAGGGACACCTTGAATGACAGCGGTATAGTCTCCCCAAGGTTGTAGCCGTGCATGGCGGTCGCTCCCTTTTCCTTGCCAAGGCCGACAGCGCACATCTTAACAACTCCGCTTTCGTTCTTCGCTAAAAAGTCCGTATGCGGCTTTACCCTGTTTACGACGATTATTCCGTCAGCGCCGTAGGCGTTTTTGTCAAAATAAACCGGTGCTCCGTTTTCAGCGGTTCCCAAAAGAACAGGCTCCATATCCGAGCGGACTTCACACCCCATTGTTTCCTCATCAATGCCGTACTTATGAAGCACGTCCTTCTGGCCCTGCGCAGTAGCTCCGCCGTGGCTTCCCATCGCCGGAACGATAAAAGGCTTCGCTCCGCAGTCAAAAACATAATCAACGGCGGCCTTTACGATCTTATCTATGTTATTTATACCGCGCGATCCTGCGCATACGGCTATCTCGCCGTCTTTTTTTATTTTTCCTCTGATGCCTATACCGTCAAGCTCCTTCCAAACGGCGGCCTTTATATCAGCTATCTTTTCAGAATTAAGGTGCTGACGTATCAGATACATCTTCGGATATGTAAAATTCATATCTATATGATACATTTATATCACCTCAATATCAGCACTCAACATATTTTACCTGAACAAGCTCGTCAGCGTCGTACTCTGTGTAATCCTCACAGCCGGGAATGAGCTCGTCGGCTCTTTCGATGATCTCTTCCGGAGTGAGCAGAGGGAATTCGCTGTGCATCCATTCCTTCGTGCAGCCTACGCTGGCAAGCTCCTCATATGCTCTCTCAGTGATGTTGTCGAAGGCGATCTCCTTATGAAGATACTTGGCAATCGTAAGAACTGCCGGTGAGCCGCCGATAGTGCGTCCCGGAACAAGTCCGCACTCAAGGGCCTGAATAATGTTTTTCGCGAGAACAGGCTTAGCCGCGCATATAATGGGGATATCCTTCTTAAGCGTCTTAGCGTATTCGCCTGAGCCGTGGGCCGTATCGCCGCATCTGTACTGTCCCTTGGGAATAATACGCGCGTACCATTCGGGAACTACCATGCCGATGCCAACGGAAATGACCTCTCCTGTTTTGCCAAGCAGCACCTTGCCTCCCTTAAGTATCTCGATCTGTCCAAGGACAGGAAGCAGTATTTCCTCCATAGTAACGATGTTCATCATTTCCGTCGCAGAGTTGTTGTTTGACGCGCGGCCTGTAATAACTACATTATGTACGGGAATTATTTTCTTTGTAAAATCAGGTCCCATATAAAGCTCGGTGCCGGGATATTTTTCCTTCCAAACCTTAAGGTGAGGCTCCCTTGCGATCTCCTCATCTCCATAGTAGCCGAGGGGTTTCATCTCAAGATAGCCAAAGTCCTTATTGATCCTGCCTCTGTCGGAAGCCGCCATTCTCATGATAGCGCCCTTCACAACTACTCCGTCACTTGTAGTTGAGCAGGCGTCAAGGTCAATTATATTAATGCCGGCCGGTTCTTCTATAGTTGAGGCGACAAGCTCCATTGCCTCCTTGTGTCCAAGTCCGCAGGCCTCAACGTCCTTTAAATCAATAAGTACAATGTTAAGAGGGACAAGCTTTCCGTTTAACATTCCCTCCGGTATCATTTTATATTTTAACTGTGCCATTATAATTCCTCCTTCAATATATTAGTGATTGCCGATAGCCGGTCTTCTGTCCTCAATATTTTCCGGTTCGCAGTCAAGCAGATATGCCTCCTCCGTGGGGTGAAGCACATTTACTATCTCAAGGATCGCCTTCTGGCATTTTCCGTCACTTCCAATGCCCTTTACGATGATAGTCTGCATTGTCTCGGGTACACGGGGAATCATTATAAGCTCAAGCTTCTCAACATTTTCAAGCGCAGCTACCTCTCCTACAGCATGTTCGATACGGCCTGTACGAAGGCTCTGCATTTTTGCGGATCTTAAATTTTCAAGTCCTATTATTTCAATATCCTTAGGAACATTGCCTTTTTCAGCGGCCGCTACCTGCATCTTCTTGATGAACTCCGGCAACTTGGTGTGTAATAATTTCATAGTATCAATCCTTTCTTCTTGAAAATCATCAGGTTGATAATATATATCAGCAAAATTTGTGCCAAAGAAAAAACGCGATATTTTCAGCCAAAACACCGCGTTTAAAATCATTATGTCTTATTTTCAAAACAATTGTTGTCTTGTTTTCAAGACTCATGTCCTGTTTTCAAGACTTATGCTCTCTGAGCTTATATTTCTCCATTTTAGTATAAAGCACTGACCTGTGTATACCGAGCCTGTCGGCTGCTCTTTGGATCCTCCAGCCGCATTCCTCAAGCACATTCAGTATATAGTCCCTCTCAAAGCGTTCCTTGGCTCTGCGCAGGCTGTCTGAATATGCCGATATTTTCTTCTCAATCTCAGCGTCGTTCTGGCAGGAGGCTACTCCCAGGAAATTGGCGTGTCCTTCGGTTATGACATATCTTTCTATCTCATTTCTGAGCTCCCTTATGTTGCCCGGCCATGTATAGCTTTCTATTCTGCGTCTTTGTTCCTCGGTCAGCCGCACGTCATGGTTATATTTTTGATTATATTCCTTTATATAATGCTCCGCCAGGGCGGCAATATCGGCCGGACGCTCTCTCAGCGGCGGAATATATACCGGTATTATGTTAAGCCTGTAATACAGGTCCTCTCGGAAGCTGCCCTCCCGGACCATTTTCGCCAGATCCTTGTTGGTGGCGGCGATTATCCTTACGTTGGAATATATTATTCCCGCGGCGCCGACTCTTTTTATCTCTCCCGAGTCTAAAAATCTAAGCAGCTTGGCCTGCATGATCGCCGGAAGGTCGCCTATCTCGTCCAGAAATACCGTCCCTCCGTTGCCCATCTCGAAGATTCCCTTCTTGCCGTTTTTATCAGCTCCCGTAAAAGCGCCCCTCTCGTATCCGAAAAATTCAGCCTCCATAAGCTCCGTTGGTATCGCGCTGCAATTGACAGGAAGGAAAATTTCCCCCGCCCTCATACTGTTGGAATGTATAAAGTTTGCCAGCACATCTTTTCCCACTCCGGATTCGCCATAGATTATAACCGTACTGTCGGTTTTAGCCATAAATTTCATGCTCTCAAATATGTTTTTCATATGAGCGTCGGCGGTTATTATCTGCCTGTATTTATTATTGGCTTGTTGTATGAAAAGCAGGGTGTCCTTCATCTCCATACGTTTTTCTTTTTCAAGACGCAGCTCCTTTTCCATCTCATCCATAAATATCTCGTCATGGCTGAACGCTATTATGTATTTCAGCTTTCCCTCCTCATATACCGGCTTCGCTACGCAGTCTATAGTCGCTCCCGATGAGCTTATGCCAAGCTTTATCATGGCATCTTTGCCCGTTTTCAGCACCTCTATTACCGCTGACCTGTCCAGCACGCCCTCTTCGACCAGGTCGTAAACCGTCATTGACAGAGCCTTTTCCATCGTTATGCCGTACATTTTAGGCAGGGTCGCGTTTACGTATAATATTTTTCCCTCTGCGTCAGATATGAGTATATTTCCGTAATAGTAGTCCAGACAGCATTTCAGCATATCAAGTGTATTTGTGTCATCTCTTTCCAAGCCGTCCGCCTCCCGTTGCTACAGTCTCAATATTGTGTCGATCACTTCGTCCCTTTGCTCTTTGTCTGTATAAAGCCTGTGGAGCCGCATAAATCTTTCCGCGCTTTCCGGCATAAGATATTTGACAGACCGTCCCTCTCTTACCGCTTTGCGGATATTCGACGAGGAAATATCCAGAGCCGGAGCCTCTATAAAGCATACTCTCGCCCCATGCTCCATCAGCTTTCCGACGGCCATAAATCCATATCCGTTATATCCCGGCCGTGTTACCGCAGCAAAGCAGCACATGGACGCCAGCTTGTCGAAGTCCTTCCAGCCGGTTATGTATTCCAGAACGTCGGCCCCTATTATGAAATACAGCTCGGCATCCCTGTCACACCTTTCCCTGAGCTTAACAACGGTGTCCACAGTATAGGCAATGCCCTCCCTCTCTATCTCTATTGAGGAAACGCAGAAATACTCATTGGTCTCCGCCGCGAGACAGGTCATTTTATAACGATGCTCTCCCGAAGAAGTTCTGCCGCTTTTATATGCGGTATTTCCAGTCGGCACGAATATGACCTTCTCCAGACCAAGCGACTCCCTTACGGCCTCCGCCGCGATCAAATGTCCGTTATGCACAGGGTCGAAGGTCCCGCCCATAATACCGATCTTTTTAAGTCCGAAGAACTCTCTCCGTTCCGACGCTTTTTTCATTGTTTCCGACAGGAAAACTATATCTCCTCTGACAGCGGCCGCTCCAACGGCCTTTTCGCCGCTGCCGTCAGCGACCATTATGAACTCACAGCCGACATCCGTCAGTTCTTTGTAAAGCTCCAAAAAATCGTCCTCGCTTACCGCCTTTTCAAAGTTCCCGGCTACCATTCTGTCTGCTGTTTCCGCCGCAAACGCGAAGAAACCGGGTTTTGCCCCGAACATATATCCGTCCTTATAGCTTATCCCTTCCTCTGCCGACTCAAAGCCGTCTTTAAGACTTCCCAGAATGCCTCCGGTAGAGCATTCGGCGTTTCTTACGCCGACAGTCGCCCCCACAAGAAATATTTTGTCCCCCATCGGCATAAAAATATCCCTTATAAGCTCCGCCAGTCTATAGTCCACCGTGTATCCTGATCTATAGCCGCCAAATTCCATGCCCCTCAGTCCGCCAAGGGCGTCATTTACGGCCTGTTTACAGCCGTCATGACATATTCCGCACACCGCCACAGGAACATTGTCCCGCATGGCCGTGTCAAATATGAAAGCTTCCATATAAATCCCCCTCAGGCTCCGTATTTTGCCTTGAGCGCCCTCAGCATGGCGTTGTTTACGGCCCCAAGATCGCCGCCGTCCTTAAGATACGCTTCCCTAAACGCCGTAATTACGGCCACAGCCTCATCATAAGGTCCGGGCACGTTGAATACAAGCGTTTTATCCAGCTTTCCGATCACAAGCTTGCTCCACATATGTCCGTTCTTGCCGTAAAGCGCTCCCTCATGCTTATCCTCAAGAATGCCGTCAAGCGATGAATGCGTGAAGTCCTTGCCCAGCGTAGTGCTGTATCGATGCCCTCCGCCGCTTCCGCCTATCAGGACTATCAGATCGTAGCCTTCCAAGGCAAGTCCTTTGACGGTGTCGGTGATCGCCTGCTCCCTGTCCAATACAGGCGGTATCCTTGCCACAAAGGCGTTTGGATTGACCATGAGGAGCTGGCCCATTATGGCAGGACTGTCCGTATCAAGCACTATGCCGCCTGCCAGCTCATCACCCGTCGGTATTATCACAGCCTTAGCAAACATATTACAGCCACCTTTCCTTCATGCACTGACCCTCCGAATACTCGGGCACGTCATTTATGTCAACAGTTTTTATCTTGCTGACTGATGAGATCTGTGCCAGATCGGTCAGGGTTATCCCGTCGGCAAGGGAGACCGCCTTTATAATGCCGCCCTCGGCCTTAAGCACGTCCTCCTCCTCAACTCCATACACGTCCATCTCCAGCGATGAGCCTGTCACACCGATGATCCTTACTACGCTTTTAAGCCTGTCCTTTATAAGCGCCTCAAGCTGCTGTATATTCAGTCCCTTGATATTGATGCCGCTTATTTTTACTACCGTTTTGTCCACCTGAACAATTACCTTGCTGTCATCCATAATATCGTCCTCCATATTTTTTATAATTTATATTATCTTTTAAAAATGTCGTAAATGCAAGACATATTTGATTAAATCCTTGTCCTTCTTATATAAATGGCTTGCATCGTCTGTCCTGTTGATATGACAAAAGCAGACTCGGATCCCAAACAGCTTAAAACGGTCTTAGCCGGCAATAAGACTGTTCCTGTTTGCGCTATTCACGTCCGGCTTACCGCTATCCGCTGATCTCCTGTTTATAAGCACCCGTCTATGGTCGGCATCATAAAAAACCTAAAAAGCAGGGAATGCTTAAACCGCAAGCATTCCCCGCTTTTCATAAATGGTTTCCATGACACATTCCGTCGGCGTTTGACTTAAGAAATACAATAAATTTTTTCTTAAAGCCTCCTTTGGGCCGGCTGGTTTTTCGTATATCACAGCTTTTTTTCCATCGTTATTATTTTACTTATGCTTTTCATGCCCTGTCTGCTGTAGAAATCCTCCGTCGCCTGTCCTCTGAGCGTACACAGCGTTATATTATTGATCCCCTTTTCCCTGAGCCTCTTCTCCAGCTCGGAAAACATTTTTGTCCCCAGCCCCTCGCCTCTTTTTGAATTTTTTACACAGAATTCGCGAAGGTTATAAACAATTCCGTCATAGTACCTCTCAACACAGCCTAACGCCATTCCGCACAGCTCTCCGTCTCTAAAGGCCTCTATTCCATAGGCGGCCTCTCCCTCCATCATCAGTCTCAGCCTTTCCGCCGCCGTCTCAGCCGTCCAGCGGTCGTTCCACGGCGGTGAGTTGAAGGCTTCGGCAAAAAGCTCCGCAAGTGGAGCGATATCGGCAATGTCAATCTCTTTGAAATACATTATAGGCCTCCGACTCCAATTCGTTCTTTTTGGAAACAATGAAATCTATAAAATATCTGCTGGATATCGGCAGAACACTTTTATTCTTATAAGCCAGAGCAACTGTTCTCTCCAGTCTCGGGGAGATCCTTTTCAGAACGATATTATGATGATGTCTGTTCAAAACAAGGTTGGAGATAACCGAAATGCCAAGTCCCTCCTCAACCATAGACATGATAGTATACTCGTCATAGACCACATACTGTATATTCGGCTCAAGTCCGCTTTTTTTGAAATACTCCATCGGCTCGCTCAGCTCGCCCTCGTCCAGCAATATGTACGGCTCCTTTGACAGTTCCTCAAGGGTGACGCTGTCCTTTCCCGCCATAGGGTGATCCGGCGGAAGCACAGCCAGCATTTCGTCCCTTTTTAACGGGATAGTCGTAAGTCCGGTCGCCGCATCAGGATTTATAAAGCCGAAATCCACGCTGCCGTCCTTTATCCAACTGCTTATGTTAGTATACTCACCCTGCTTAAGGTCAAAGTGGGCCATAGGGTACTTCTCCTTGAACTCCTTAATGAGCCAGGGCAGCCAGTTGCAGGATATGCTGGCGATAGTTCCTATCCTGATAACTCCGCTTCCAAGTCCTCTCATTTCGTTTCTTTTCTCAATAAGCTCTCTGTGAGCATTGTATACATTTTTGATATAAGGAAGGAATTCCTTACCGTCATGGGACAGCTCTATGCCCTTTTTGGAGCGTATAATAAGCGTCGTGTCCAGCTCCTCCTCCAGCGATTTTATCATCTGACTGACTGCCGACTGCGTATACCCCATACTTTCCGCCGCGCGTGTAAAACTGCCTGTTTCCGTTACCTTAACAAAGGCTCCATATCTTATCAAAGTATCCTCTCCCATCTCAATAAGCCATTCTAATGTTATCATTATATTAATTTGTTTTACTAATGTCAATTATAATGTTATACTTTACTTGAAAAAGATGATATTTTTGCAGGTTTTTCAGAATGCGGGGAATGAATATGCTTAATAAGGGCAGTAAATTCTATAAGGGAATGTGTGATGGCCTTCCGGTAGCTCTCGGATACCTCGCTGTATCCTTTACGCTCGGTATAGCTGCCAGAAAAGCCGGTCTGACTCCGTTTCAGGCAATGCTTGCCTCAATGCTGAACAATACTTCGGCGGGCGAGTTCGCGGCGTTCTCACTGATAGGGGCAGGTGTTTCTTATTTAGAGATAGCTGTCACGACTCTTATTTTGAACATGAGGTATGTGCTTATGTCATGCGCCCTCTCGCAGAAGGCTGACAAGGATATGCCAATGGCTCACAGATTCGCCATATCCCATTATATCACAGATGAAATATTCGGTCTTTCCGTAATGAGCGGCGACCGCCTTGATGTCAAATATGTTTACGGAATAATCGCGTTGGCGGGCCCTGCGTGGACGCTTGGAACCTATCTTGGCGCCTTAAGCGGCGGAATAATGCCGGCAAGCGTTCTCAGCGCAATGAATGTTGCCCTTTACGGAATGTTCATAGCAGTTATCGTTCCTCCAGCCAAGAAGGACAAAACCATCGCCCTTATAATAGCGGTATCGATGGTATCAAGCCTTCTGTTCTCGATACTTCCGGGTCTCAGGAACATTTCCTCCGGTATGACAATAATAATACTTACGGTAGTTATTTCTCTCGCGGCGGCAATACTCTTCCCCGTTGAGAGCAGGAAGAAAGAGGTCGTAAGCTGTGAAGCCTAACGTATACATATATATTTTGATAATGGCCGGTGTGACATACCTTATCCGTATGCTCCCGCTGGTGCTTGTAAGAAGGGAAATACAGAACACAACAATAAGGTCATTCCTTTACTATGTTCCGTATGTAACTCTTTCGGTTATGACATTTCCGGCGATACTTACAGCTACAAACAGCGTGATCTCCGCCACGGCCGGATTTATAGCGGCAATGGTGGTGGCATTTAAAGGCGGAAGTCTTTTCAAGGTAGCGCTTTGTGCCTGTGCTATGGTATTTATACTGGAAATGTTTATATAACTCTGGTTGTTTCATCAATACTCGCTTTAACAAGCGAGTATCCTCTCCCAATATTTATTTTATCAAAGCCCTGCACAGATAAATTGCCATATGACTGACGATATGCTTGCATATCGAAAGACATTTGGTAATTTAGATGTATA
>CAZBNY010000049.1:0-11997 GCA_964493235.1 uncultured Lachnospiraceae bacterium | reverse complement strand
GGCGTGCGCCACATATACGCTAGTGCTAATATATGCCCATTATGCAAGCATATGGTCATCTATTACCCCTACCGTATGCATGGCTTTACGATTTTCATTTTACCCCCCCCCTCGCAAATTTCAAGTAAAAATAGAAAAAATTTACTCAATTCTGATTTTTTCGTTGTTTTAACTAAAATCCAATTTTATTGATATTAAACTATATGTTCATTTCGCATATGCAAAAACAGCGTTTTTTGGCCTGTTCAGCGTGTATACATTCCCCGTCCTTTGTGGTATACTTTTTGCGAGGTGATAAAAAATGGCAGAAAATAAACTTCCTTTAAGGAACGAAGCTGATAAAAACTATACGTGGCACACAGAAGATCTTTTCGCCACAGACGAAATTTGGGAACAGAAATACAAGGAGCTTGACGAAAAGGCCCCGCTTATAGAAAAATACAGAGATACGATGATTTCCGACGGCAAGGCCCTTTTTGAGGCCCTCGGCTTTTACAACGAGCTTTCCGAGGAGCTTGACAGGCTCTACGTTTACGCCTATATGAAATTCCATGAGGACAGCACAAACCCGAAGTATCAGGAGCTTTCCGGAAGGGCGGACACTCTGGCGGTCAGGGTCATGTCCCTTTCCTCTTTCATACTTCCCAAAATATCCGAGCTTTCTAAGGAACAGATAGACGGCTTTTATAAGGACTGCCCCGAGCTTAAGCTCTATGAGCATCTGCTTGAAAGCATACTCCGTCAAAAGGCCCACACTCTTTCCGAGGCCGAGGAAAAAATACTCGCCTCCGTTGACGAGATCTCATCATCGGCCCAGAACATATTCACCATGCTGAATGAGGCCGACATGGAATTCCCCGACATAGAGGACGGCGACGGCAATAAGCACAGCCTTTCCCACGGAAAATATGTCTCATATCTGGAAAGCGGCGACAGGGCTTTAAGAAAGTCGGCCTTCGACACCCTCTACCGGACCTATTTAAAGCAGAAAAACACAATAGCGGCGACCTACGGCGCCTCCGTCAAGAAGGACATTTTCTATGCCAACGTCAGGAAATATTCCTCGGCGCTTGAGATGGCCCTTGAGGACGACAATATTCCCGTATCGGTATACGGCAACCTTATCGACGCTGTCCACGAGGCGCTTCCGCTCATGCACAGATATGTCGCTCTCCGTAAAAAACTTTTGGGCGTTGACGAGCTTCATATGTATGATCTTTACGCTTCTCTTGTGAAGGACGTTGACTGGAAGATAACCTATGAGGAGGCGAAAAAAACCGTAAAGGCCGCGCTTTCGGTAATGGGCAAAAATTATACCGACGCTTTGCAAAAGGGCTTTGACGGCGGCTGGATAGACGTATATGAGAACAAGGGCAAGCGCAGCGGAGCATACTCATGGGGAGCCTTCGGCGGACACCCATATGTACTTCTGAACCACAACGATACCGTCAACAGTATGTTCACTGTGGCGCATGAGATGGGCCATGCCCTTCACAGCTATTTTACTTGGGAAAAGCAGCCCTTTGTATACTCGGGACACAAAATATTTGTGGCCGAGGTGGCCTCCACCTGCAACGAGGCTCTGCTTATGGAATACCTTCTCAAGACCGAGACAGACCCGTCAAGACAGCTTTATCTTATCAACTATTTCATGGAGCAGTTCAGGGGAACTCTGTTCCGTCAGACCATGTTTGCCGAGTTTGAGAAGAAGGCCCACGAAATGTCGGCATCGGGCACGCCGCTTACCTGCGAAAATCTCTCGGCTGTTTACCACGAGCTTAACAGGCTGTACTTCGGCGACGACATAGTGATAGACGACTATATAGACATAGAGTGGGCAAGGATACCCCATTTCTACAACGCCTTCTATGTATATCAGTACGCCACAGGCTATTCGGCGGCTATCGCCCTTTCCAGAGGAATACTCAGCGAGGGACAGCCTGCGGTCGACAGATATCTTGACTTCTTAAGCAAGGGAAATTCCGAATATTCGATTGACCTGCTGAAGGGGGCCGGCGTTGATATGACCTCCAAAAAGCCTGTCGAGGCCGCTATGGAGGTATTCAAGGGACTTCTCGACAAAATGGGGAGCCTTACTGACAAATGATCGTCCAAAGCCTTCTGAAAAATCGGAAGGCTTTTTTATTTTTTTGTAACGAAATCATTTTCAATCCGTTTCATATACAAAGGAGGTGAAAAACTTGAAGGACATGGAGGAAATATATAGGGCCTATGCTTTGCCGGTAAAAAAGTACATGCTTTCCCTCTGCGGAAACAACGCCCTTGCCGACGACATAACCGCAGATACCTTCTGCAAGGCAATCAAAAATATAGACAGCTTTAAAGAAGGCCGTATGCTGACTTGGCTCTGCGCCATTGCCAAAAATACATATCTGGACTGCATAGGAAAGAAAGAGTATCAAAATCTTTCCCTGTCGGACGGCTACGAGGCTGCGCTTGGCGGTTCCTCCCCCTCGCCCGAGGAGGAATATATAAACAAGGACGACCGTCTTACCCTTTACCGCAGTATGCAGAGGCTTTCACCGGAGCTTAAGGACGTTGTGTATCTGAGGATCTTTGCCGGACTGTCCTTTAAGGAGATAGGAAGTATATTGGGTAAAAGCGAAAACTGGGCAAGAGTTACCTTTTACCGCAGCAAGGAAAAATTGAAAGGATTGATGGAAAATGAAATTTGATCTGCCATGTGAAATAGTAAAGGATTTACTGCCGATATATGCGGACGGGCTTACGGGAGAAAGCACCTCCGAATCCGTTGAGGAACACCTGAAGCACTGCCCCAACTGCAAAGCGGCATACTCGGCCATGAAGGAAAAATGTTCCGTAAACGGCGGTACGAAAAACGACGATCAGGAAAAGGCTCTTTTCAAAAAAATAAACAGAAAGATGAATAAGCGTTCAAAGGCCATAGCTGTGACAGGCCTTATAGCCGTAATCGCCGTATTCGGACTGACAGGCTGCTTATTTAACTCCGGTATTAAAGATGTCCCTGTGTCTGACGTGACCGTTACCGCGGCAGTCTATCCCCTTGAGGATATATCGACAGAGCTGCCCGACGGAGTCGTCGTAAGCGGCGATACCGTTCAGATCTCAAAGAGCGAAAATGACGGAAGTCCCGAATTCTCAGTCACCTTCCCCAATTCGGCCTATGAAATGACCGTATCCCAGAACGTAATAAACGAGTGCGGCTATGTATCTATCATCTCATGGTCGTCACCCTATGTTCTTAAGGACATTAAATATGAGTATAAGGAGACCGACGGCAAAAACGTGATGTATATAACCGGCTTCAAGACCTCGCTCCTCGGAAACAAAGTCTCCGGAAACGGCACTACGACCGATACGATAGAGTTCCAGGCTACGGACAGGATAGTGTATGTAGACCAAAACGGGAACGAGACAAATATGTGGGAAAGATAAGTCTGCCCAAAAAATAAGGCGTATCAAGGCTGTGAAGGATTTTCCGAAATACACACGCCGAGAAAAACCGGCGGTTTTTCAGTCTCTGATTTTGACAAAGAGGGTGCCCAAAAGGTTTCAAGACCTTTGGACACCCTCTTTTAATTTAAGCCGGCATCTGAACCCAAAGGTTAGCCAGCAGGACAAACCAAAGTATGCTTTGACTTATCACGGGAGCTTTATTTCCGTTCCGTAATAGATAATATCGGGGTTTGTAATGTTGTTCATTGTCATTATTTCCTCCAGCCTGCTGTCATCTCCGTAAAACAGCCTGCATATTCCGGCTAATGTGTCTCCCTCCTTTATTGTGTATACTCTTTTTGTCTCGCTGTCCTCCTTATTGTTGTTTTCGGCCGCCATAACCGTTATGACAGGGCTGTAGTTTGATACGTCCTTAGCCAGCGCCATCGTTTCCTCCTTTTGCTCGGCCACCGTCCGCTTGACCGATACGACCTCGTTTTCGAGCTTGTTTATTCTCGAAACACTGCTGGCAAGACTCATACTCATAAATACGCATATCAGGCACATTACCGCGCTTATGCAGGTGAACGCCGCGTATTTAAACTTCACCTTCTTTACCTTCTCAACATTTTTGTTCATCAGAACAGCACGTATTTTGCCGGCCGCGTCCATATGGACGCTTTCATATCCTTCCTCGTCCGCATCCACGTCCGCGTTTTTCGGCTGTACAAGACTGTTCGCGAGCATATACTCCTGCATCTGTACATTTTTCTCATAGTAAACGAAATATCCCTTCACAGGTCTTAGCGCCGATGCGGCTTCATTCAGCACATAGAACCTGTCCAGCCTGTCCACGGGATCGACCACGAAAAATACCTGCGAATCGCTTCCGAAAACCTTTTTGTGATAGGCCTCGTCCCTCGATGTCACAAAGGCCCCGAAGGACGGTCTGGAGTGCATCCAGCCGACTATCGACAGATCGCTGAAATACTTTTCTATATCCTCGCTTATGTACTTCCAGCTTTGGCTTGTGATAGTCTCCATACCCTTTAGCTTTTCGGTGAATTTCGCCTGGACGACGCCGCTGATGAATACGGTTTTCTGTCCGTCTATCACTATGGTCTTTCCCATAAGCACCGCCAGCTTTTCGCCTGTGGCACTGCTTCTAGCGTATTGATAAAGATATGTATGAACATAATCCTCCATATATATTCTCAATCCGTCATCGGCAGACCCCATCTGTCTGACGTTGGTCGGAAAGGCTGTACCGTTTGATTCAAAATCAGTCTGCATATTTCTTCCTCCCTTTGCATACACTGTTACGTTGGTTAAAATATAACATCTTAGCCGTGAGAAAAATGTCATATGCTGGCCTCTGTCCTCCTTTATACATCGCAAATTTCGCCAAATCTTTCAATTCTGTTGGATTTGAGAAAGGCTCTCGAAAGATTAACACGCTGCAATTAATACTGTAAAATAATCCACAAAGAGAATGAAACAGCATGAACATACTCGAGACAAAAGCTTTGAAAAAATATTACGGCAGCGGCGATACGACCGTTAAGGCCCTTGACGGAGCAAATCTTTCCGTCGGTCAGGGCGAGTTCGTGACCGTTGCCGGAACCAGCGGCAGCGGAAAGTCCACCCTGCTCCATATGCTCGGCGGTCTTGAACAGGCCCACCAGCGGCAGCGTGACCGTAGACGGCAGCGAGCTGTATAAGATGAAGAACGATGCGCTCACCATTTTCAGAAGGAGAAAAATCGGGTTCATATTCCAGAACCACAACCTTGTGCCGGTACTTAACGTATACGAGAACATCGTTCTGCCCGTACAACTTAACGGCGGCGTTCCCGACGAGAAATATATAAGGGAGATAGTCACGACACCGGGACTTGAGACCAAGCTCAATAACCTGCCAAATAACCTCTTCGGCGGACAGCGGCAGAGGGCGGCCATAGCCGGAGCCTTAGCGGCGAAGCCTGCCATCGTCCTTGTCGGCGAGCCTGCGGAGGAAACCGTGGAGGTCCCTGCCGCCGTCAATGTAAAGGCCTGCTCATATGAGGCAACACAGAACTATATTACGGCCAAGGCGTTGGTAACATATATCGAAACGGAAAACGCCTGCTATGTCTATACCATTACAGGTCTTGAGGACGAGTACAACGAAAATATAGCGGTTCAGAGGGACGCGGTCCCGGCGTTCAAAGAGCTATAACAAAAAAACAGCGGCAGAATTATCTTCTGCCGCTGTCGTGTTATTTAGATAATATATTTGTCTGTTTTCTCGGGCTTAGCGTCAAGCTCGGCCTTTTTCTCGTCATATCCCGGTCTGCCGAACATAGCGTAGGTAGCGTTCTTGCCTTCCTCTACGCCCGGCTGGTCAAATGCGTTGATATTAAGCAGCTCTCCGGCAAAGCCTGTGGCTACCTCGAACATATACATAAGCTGTCCCAGTGTGAACTCGTTCACCTCAGGGAGAGTAATTGTCATATTGGCCTTTCCCGCCTTCTGCAAAGCGTATTCCGTAGCCATCTGCTCCGTGGCGATAAGCTTGTTCTGTGTAACTCCGCCTAAGAAGCCAAGGCTTGGAATGTCCTGATAGATTTTAGGAATAGTCATCGTTCTTCTGAATTTGTCAACTCCGATAAGCACTATCATCTTGTCGAAGGGGCCCTCTGTATAGAGCTGTACCTGCGAATGCTGGTCGGTAACGCCGAGAGATTTAACGGGCGTCTGTCCCGCGTTTACAACATTTCCGGCGTTGTCCGTCTTTTTGCCGAGCGACTCAGCCCAGAGCTGCGCGAACCAGTCGGAAATATATTTAAGACTGTCAGCGTATGGCATCATTACGGAAATATTTTTGCCCTGCTCCATAGCGATATAGCTGAGTACAGCGAACATATATGAGGGGTTCTTGTAAATATCCTCTGTCTTGGAAAGCTCGTCCATATAAGCCGCTCCCTCGAGCATAGCCTCTATATCTACTCCGCACATAGCGGCGGGGAGCAGTCCAACGGGCGTCAGCTCGGAAAATCTTCCGCCTACTCCCGAAGGAATAATGAATGTCTTATAGCCTTCCTCTTTGGCGATCTTGATAAGGTTGCCCTTTTCGATGTCGGTCGTGCATACGATATGCTTCGCGGCCTCCTCCTTGCCCAGCTTTTCCTCAAGCAGCTCCTTGATTATCATAAACTGGCTCATAGTCTCGGAGGTGCTGCCGCTCTTTGAAATGCAGTTGAAAAGCGATTTCGCCGGATCGATCACCTCAAAGAGATATGAGAGCCTTTCCGGGTCTACGTTGTCGGCAACATAGAGCTTAGGGTATCCGCCCCTCTTTTCCTTAGGCAGCTCGTTATAAAACGGGTGGTTGATAGCCTGCTGAACGCATATAGGGCCAAGAGCCGAGCCGCCGATACCAAGCACAACAAAGGCGTCGATATCGTCCTTTACCTTGTCTACATATGCCTTTATGTCCGCAACGACATCCTTCTGGTTATATGGAAGCTGTCTCCAGTCCATGCCTCCGTTCAGGCGCTTTTCCTCCATAGCCTTGTGAGCCTTTGCGGCCTTTCCGGCAAGAGCCGTGATCTCCGCGTCGGAAATTCCGTATTCTCCTACATACTTTTTCATCATGTTGTTGTAGTCTACCCTGATTTTTAATTCTTTCTTTTTTTCCTCTGAATATACCATAGCCCTTTCCTCCAATGTTTTTTATTTCATAATCTAATTATACCATATATATACAAAAACCCAACAAATTTTTATTCAAATATGTAACAAAAAATATTATAGTTCGTTGTGTTTCCGAAAACCGCCTGACCAATCGACGGCTGTTCATCTGTTTTTCAGCGCTGATTCCAAGTCCTTTATATACGCTGACTGCTGTTTTTTCAAATATCCTCCGACAAGCGGCTTCATAAACAGCTTTTTAGGCGTCACGTCCTCCGTAAAGTCAACGGTTGTCTCTCCGTCCCTTTCAGAAAAAACACCTCGCCAACGGCCGCTCATATTGCTGTTTTCCATATCGAATTCCCACAGCTTAGGCGGCTCACAGACAGTAACTGTAAATTTTGCGGCAAAGCCGTCCTTTGTATATTCAACAAACTCTTTCTCGCTCAAGATCTCTATTCTGCTCAGATCACTTCTCCATGACCAGTCCTTCAGGTCCGTAACAACGCTCCAAACCTTTTCCGCCCCACATGGAAACACCGCCATTATATTTGACACAGCCATACATATCTCTCCCTTATTTTGGGCAACCGTTATTTTCCTTTATTATATTCCTTCAATAGTCTTTTCACAATGCTTTTAAAATAAAACGGACAGCGTAAAGTATGCTTTTATACCTCTGCTGTCCGTTTCTTCCGCCCCATTGCGGATCATTCAGTTTTTAGCCTATGGCGATCTCAGGGTCTACGGTCATATCATCAAGAGTCACCGTAAACTCCACATGAGTACCCATAGCTGAGGAATAGATCGACGGCTGAGCGACAACGCCAAGCGTATCGCCCTTGGATACAGCGTCTCCCGCGGCTACCTCAATATCCGCAAGCTGGCTGTATGTAGTTTCCCAGCCGTTTTCATGCTTTACAACAACATAGTTTCCTAAAATCCCGTCCTCTGATACCTCGGCTACCGTTCCCCCTGCGGCTGCCGTGACGGGTGTACCCTCGGCGGCGGCGATGCAGACGCTGTTGTTTGTTCTATACTGGTCAAGGGTAGCGTCATAAACTAACTTGTCCGGGCTGTAACCCATCAGAATATCGCCGTCCACCGGCCATGAAAAAGCGATCTCAAAATCTTCCTCGTCCTCATTGAGCCACGCTGAGTTTTCGCCGGCATTCTCATCGGCTGGCTTTGTCTCAGTCTGCTCTGTCCCGGTCTTTGTCTGTGAGCTTATATTCGGCTTCTCGGGAGTGAACGATGCCTGCTCGGCATTTTTGTTTGTGATAACAGGCTCGCTTGTGCCCGATACGGACTGCTCCCCGTTTTCATTTATATCCTTCACTCCCCTGTTATAAGCGGCTGTTCCGGCGCATATCCCCGCGACGACAATGAACGCAAAGATCGCGGCGTACTGGCCCTTGCTGTTCAAGAACTCCATAAATTTATTCCTTTTCATCTTGGCACCTCCATAAGTAGTGAAACCTTTGTTTGATTTCTCTGAAAGTATTATTGCCCTGCGAAAAGTCCTTTATACAAAATTAAAAAAATACGCCGAAAATAATTTCAGCGTATTCAAGCCATAGCCAACGCCGCTTTGATCAGCGGAAAGGTATGAATTTCATGAAACACGGCAGCGAGTCCCGATGATGTTCCGGAACCCGCTGTTTATTGATCCGTACAAACCTAAAATCCAGATTTTGACGAACCGGTAATTTTGGCGTATCATTTGATTATATCGGCCGTTACCTCGCTCGGTATAACAAACTCCGGTGTTCCCTGCGCTCCCGCAGCCACCTCGTATTTGTCAAAGCAGATAACTATATTTCCGTCGTCATTTATATAGAATTTCTGGTTCTCGGATATTTTATCAAAGCTCTCCATAAGCTCGTCATCTATCCAGAACAAGCCTCCCTCTTCGGCATTTATTCTTTGCATTTCACCCTTTATATACTTGCTGATAATGTCAACATAGTCCGCTCCGTCCTTAAACAGGTCACTAAGCTCTAATATCTTACCCGTATTCTTATCTATCGTATAATAATTATGGACTATCATCGACGAGCCCGAAGCGTAATATACATAGGTATCTATGGCAAGTATGTCGTCATTATTTGTTTTGACCTCATAATTATACTGAATGCCCATGTGTACGGTCTCGTCGCCGAACTCTTCCTTAAGCTCCATCACGCTCTGCTCAAAGCCGGCTATTACGCTCTGCGCCTGCTCTTTGAATTCCTCGTTGAGCATATTTTGCGTCTCCTCATCAATAAGACCTTCTATCTGAGGAGCCTCGACCTTTATCTCATAACCGTTTTCCACATTTTCATATTTGCCAAAAGTAACCACCTTGACTATTCCGCTCATTATGGGCACATCGCTCATGGCATAGGCAAAGGTCGGACTTACATTTGAGATAACTCCCACCGCCGCTACGAATGCCGCCGCCGAGACTGCCGCTGTTTTGAATATTCTCATATTTCTTGATTTATTTATTTCTTTATTTGCTTTCATAATCAGATCCTCCGGCGCTCTAATATTTTCGTACTCCTCTTTGAATTCCCCAATTTTCTTATTCATAATACTCCACCATGTCCTCCTTTAATAACTTAAGAGCCCTGTAAAGTCTTGTTTTGACAGTATTCTCGTTTAGACTTAGCACCAGCGCGATATCCTTGATTTTCATATCTTCAAAGTATCTCAGGGCAATTACCTCCATATATTCCTTTGGGAGTTTTTCAATCATTTCCTCAATGCTGGACAGACTGTAGCTATCCTCATAGCTTTTCTCATTTTCAAATTTTTCAAATGGGATAACTTTTTTCTTGTCCTTTATCGCCGACACAGCGGTATTAGAAACAATTTTGAAAAACCACGCCTTCACGCTGTCCGTGTCCTTTAAGCTATCCGCCGCTCTGAGGGCCTTTATAATGCTGTCTGACACCACATCCTCCGCATCATGCTGGTTTTTCATATATGTAAGTGCAAACCGGTATGCGTTATTTATATTTTCATTTATAAACTTTTCAACGAGCCTTCTTTTGCTCATTGTATTCCTCTCCTTTTTCCTTGCTGCAGCATTTATTGATCATCTGTTGTACATCTATAAGACATTACACGCATTCAAAAAGTTTCTCAAAAAGGATCATGTTCATATTTTCTTAAGATTTTATCCGCACCGTCTGATGGATATAAAAAAGACCAACTTTTTGAGTTGGCCTTTTAATTTTAGTCTTTTATACCTATCACGCCTGATGTGATTCCGCCCAAAGTCTGTCAGCAACAGGTTTCCAGTCCTTGGCGTACTGTATGCACTTTCCGCAGAGATGTTCAGCCGACTCAGGTGACTGAAGGTCTGTGGAAACAGCTCCGGTCTCTTTTACGATCTGCTGGAGAAGTCCCGGATTCTCAAGCATAGGGCAAGGTCTAAGATGGTTGTTGTTGAACGGCTGACGCTGTCTGTAAGCCTTGAAAATAGGCTGCTGTAAGCATTCAAGCAACGTCTTTTCATGTATATTCGCGTTCGAATAATGAATGAATACACAAGGCTCAACGTCTCCGATAGGATTGATATGGCAATAGCATCTTCCTCCGGCAACACAGCCATGTACGTACTCACCATCGTTCTGGAAGTCAACGGCGAATATCTCTTTTCCTGTATTCCAGCCTCTTATTTCTCTTACCCTGTGATACATATACTCGCGCTGTTCAGGTGTAAGAAGCAGATCTGGCGAAGCCTCATTTCCAACAGGCATATAGTGGAAATACCATGTGTATCTTACGCCCTTGTCAATAAGCATATCAAGGAATTCATCTGATGTTACGGTCTTATAGTTAACGCTTGTATAGCAAATAGATGTTCCGAAGAACAGCTTATGCGCCTTCAGAAGCTCCATAGCGTGCATAGCGTGTCCAAAATGTCCCTCACCACGGCGTCCGTCATTTTCAGCCTCATAGCCCTCTACGCTGATCGAAGGCATGAAGTTGCCGACACGAAGCATTTCCTTACAAAATTCCTCATCAATAAGCGTACCGTTTGTAAACGCGTGGAATATACAGTCCTGATGTTTTTCGCAAAGACGTATAATATCCTTTTTACGAACCATAGGTTCGCCTCCGGTAAGAAGATAAGCATGGATACCAAGCTCCTTGCCCTGTGTGATTATGCTGTCAAGGTCCTCATATGAAAGGTTGTATTTGTTTCCGTATTCAGCAGCCCAACAGCCTGTACAGTGCATATTGCAGGCGCTTGTAGGGTCCATAAGGATAACCCAGGGAATATTGCAGTCATATTTCTCAGCCATTTCCTGAGTTGTCTTATATCCACGGAAGGCAGCCTCATATCCCAGTGTAATAAGGATCTGTCTAAGCACGAAGGGATCTACCTCTACCAACGCTCTCCTCAAATAATTTGCCCATTTTCCATTTTCATCGGAAAATGCAGAACGAAGCTTATCATATGCCGTAGGAGGTAATGTATCTCCGAGAATTTTCTCAATCATGTTTATGAGCTGAACCATATTTTTGGAAGGGTCCTTTTCCACATGCTTAAGGATTCCGTCGATCACACCCTCAAAAACCTTCCTTTCAGCCGCGTGTACTAATTTATTTTCCATTACCGTTTCCTCCGTTAAAATATTTTTGGTTATACCAATTTCTCTTTTATGTAGTTATAATAAATCATTGTAAAATTAACGGCAATCTACAAAAACTGAAAAGTGTACAAAAACGGGACAGTTGGTAAAATCTGTCCCTAAAAATGTCGTCAGTATATTATTATATCCGATTAGAATATTATAATACCATATAACAAAAAATCCGTCTAAAAGACGAAAAAAATGGGAGTTACAGGGCTCGAACCTGTGACCCTCTGCTTGTAAGGCAGATGCTCTCC
>CAZBNY010000048.1:0-12197 GCA_964493235.1 uncultured Lachnospiraceae bacterium | reverse complement strand
TATCAGGTTGTGATATTTACAGTCCGAAAATGCCGGCAACAACCTTCCATAATTTTTCTTTAATATGAGCGACGGTCTCCTTGTCATAGACGACCGGTTCTTCTGTCGGGGCCTGTTTTTCATTATCAGCTTTGTCCCTGACTGTCTTTTTCAAAGAATAGCTGTGTCCTTCTTTTCTGACTGCAGGCTCCTCCTCAGCATCATCGTCGTCCGGAATTTCTTCCGGAATTTCTATTTCTTCAGGAACAATCCCGGATATTTTAACAGAACCCGAAAATGTACTGTTATCATAGGAAAAACCGTAAAACATATAAGGATCGCAGTATATATCCCCACCGTTTTCAATCGTATACCCATCGGATATTTCTATGACCTCATCAATCCCGAGTCCGCTTTGGCTTAGGGGACTCCACACAAGGACTGCAATGTCGGCATATGTCTCAAACTCTCCTCCGATTTTACAAAGGCCGGAGGGCGATCCAATAATATCAGAATCCGCCTCAATATATAAGCCAAACGCCGTCGAGTCGGAAACATTCTTTATCGTGACGTTGCCGCCGTTTTGTATGTAGCTGGAATTGACCAGACTTACCGCACTTGTCGGAGTATCATCTGAACGGTCTGATTCGACATATATCCGGCTTTCATCAAACTCAAGCACGCCGTTGTATATATCTATACCTCCATAGATCTTGACATCGGAATTTATAATGGAAACGGTATTTCGCTGTGATTCATCATTGGAACAAAAATCACATTCAGCGCGGTATATTGCGGCTGTTTTTCCTTCTAAATATAGTTCGGAGGAATTATTTATAATGATGTCTGCGCCGTCAAAGTTTATGGCCGAATCGGCGCCGGAAATTTTGATGTTGTCACCTGTTATGTCTATCGCGTAATTGACACCTGTCGGCTGTTCATTATAATAGTGTCCTTCGGAAATTATTCCATTGTAACCGCTTATCTCTATATTATCTCCCTCAAGAGCCAAATTTGAAGGGTACGCGTAAATGCCGCAGCTTCCCTCTATGGAGACATTATCGCCGATAATTATATTCAAATCGCCGTCGCCCATAGCAAATATACCGCTGGCAATATTAGGACCGCCTATATTGATATTTTCTAGCCTTAAAGTACCAGTGCCAATTACATTGACACTGACTATGCTTGAATTTTCGCCGTCGATCTTAACCGTTTGCCCTTCAAGATATATTGTGATCAGAGAATTCACATCTTCAGCAATGCTTATCTCGGTATCTTCAGTGGGTAAAAGCCCTATACCACCATAATAATTACTGATAATACTACATTCCCCGTTAATTATAAATTGATTTTCGGAAGCAAACGCCGTAAAAGACATCGCCGCGACAATGAACAGCAGAGCCGCCAATAATTTTTTCATTATACCACCTCTAAAGTTATATCTTTACATTTATTGTAATCTTTTGTATGACCAATGTATAGACTTATCTTTTTAAAAAACAAAATTACGACAATATTTGACAAAAACTGACAAAATTTCTTAATGTCGAAAAGATAAAAAGGATAAATTCAGAGTCTGCCAATCAAAGAGATGTGAAAAGAGTATAAAGATATAATTTAATAGCTGAAAAAAACAGCTCCCCCGGGGGAACTGTTTCTATCTCATTCACTCGTTTAAAAACCTCTCCACCGCTCTATTATACTCCTTCGGGTTTTTCGCCGCGATGAAGTGGTCTCCTTCTATGATTTCCAATTTCGCGTTGGGGATATTTTCGTATATAAGCCTTGTGTGGCTTTCCTTTATCATGTCCTTTGTTCCGGCGATAACTAAGGTTTCGGCCCTGACATCGGCAAGCCGTCTAAGGGATATATTGGGATCGTTTACCATAAGACCAAGCAGTTCGGCGTTATGTCTTGCCTTTCTGCTTTTTGCCGCGAATTTCAGGGCAAATTTATAACCTAAAATAACAGGTATCTGCACGCTTTTCTTTACTCCGCTTCCGTCAAGATTCGCTCCGTTCAATACAAGCCTGTCCACTCTTTCAGGATATTTCAGGGCAAACACCAGCGCGATATTTCCGCCGTCGGAAAATCCGAGTATATCCGCCTTATCTATATTGAGGCTGTCCATAAAGTCATTCAGGTCATCGGCAAACTGCCGTATGGTAAACGGCGCGTTACCCCTCGGCGACCTTCCGTGACCCCTTGTATCAACGGCTATGACCCGCCGGAATTTAGAAAAATACTCTGTCTGATTAACAAAATACGTACCGTCTTCGCCGTTGCCGTGCAGAAGTATAAGCGGCTTGCCGTTTCCCTTTTCCTCAAAATGAAGTTTTATATCCATATCCGCTTCCCCTACTTTATATACTCCGCGCCGGTCTCGGCATATTCGGCAATTGTCTCTGCCATTTCCTTTATCTCCGACTCTTTGACCTCACGTCTGACCTTTGCCGGCACTCCTACCGCCAGCATTCCGTCATCTATCACCGCGTTTTGCGTAACAAGAGCCCCGGCGGAAACCATAGCTCCCTTTCCGACTCTGGCCCCGTTAAGGATTATCGCTCCCATTCCTATCATGGAATTATCCTCTATTGTGCAGGCATGGAGCAATGCCCTGTGTCCGATCGTTACGTTGGAGCCTATGATAACATCGGCATTCTCGTAGGTATCCGTATGTATACAACACATATCCTGAATATTGGTATTGTCCCCGATCACGACCTTACCCATCTCGGCCCTTATGACTGTTCCGGGCATAACGACACAGTTTTCGCCGAAAACTACATTCCCGTAAATCGAACAGTTCTCAAATATTTTACAGCTTTCAGGGATTACCGGTCTTGCTCCCTTCCAGCTTCTAACCGTATATTCCGGTCTTATTGCCTCGGCATACGCTTCTTTGATAACCTCAAGCGCCGTTCTGCCCTCTGTCTCAAATCTGCTGTTGTCCGATTCGTTGCTGAAGGTACCGTCATAGCCAAGCCTTTTTACTGTCCTGAATATGTCCACAAGCTCATAATGGTCCTTTTTTGTAAGCTGCGGTCTGGAATGGTTTTCACCATAGCCGCTTGTATGAAGATGTGCGATGTGCTTCATATATTTTTCCACACAGGCATTGCTCTCGCCCGTCGGCTTCAGATGATAGAAGTCGAAAACCATTTTCAGATTAGGTATGGCAAGCTCGTCAACAATACTATAGACCTCGTCCACGTCTGTTCCGAAATCGCATATATATTTATGCACCTGCTCAAACAAAACCGTTATGCCGTATTTTTCCGCCACACCCGAGGTTATTCTCAAAAATTTCTTTGCCTGCTCCAAAGCGGTGTTTTTATCATATCCCTCCGGCAGCCTGCGTATTCCCGGCGCACCTATTCCTACGGTTTTAACGCCGAGGCGCGACGCCCTTGACATGATAAGCTCGGCGTAATCCCCGGTCTTTTCCTCGCTGAAGCCGTCCCCTACCATTTTAGGCTCGGACTTCGCATAGGAGTTCACGGCTATGCAGGGTATCGGCCCACACTCAATTTTCCGGCGTATTTTCTCGTATTCCTCATCGGAAAGCTCCGCAAGCTCTCCTCCCGGTATCTCTATGTAATCATATCCGGCTTCGGCGACCTCATCATACAGTCTCACCGAAGCGCAGCAGCCAAATCTCATTGTAATTCCCCTTTCACCGTTATTTATGTTCCGCTCCTCTTTCATGCTCCGCCCTGTGCAGTATAAGCTCCGCCGCGACGCTGACCGCTATTTCCGCCGGAGTTACAGCCTTGATGGCAAGGCCGATGGGCGTATGCAGGGTATTTATTTTTTCCTCGCTGATACCGGCGTCCAAAAGTCTTTTTTTCGTAATCGCTATCTTTGTCCTGCTGCCTATCACGCCGACATAGCTCAGATCCTTTCTCAATACCTGAGAAAGCACCTCAAAATCCCCGCTGTGTCCGCTCGTCATTATTACGGCGTAATCCTCCGGCAGCATACTTACGTTGCCGTCAATGTCGCTGAATTTTCCCACGATCACATTGTGTCCCTTAGGGAATTCCTCGGCAAGCTCCTCTCTTTCCTCATATACGACGGTTCGGAAATCCAGGTGTGAGATAAGCGGCGCAAGCTCCTTGGAAACGTGACCGGCTCCGAAAATATAGACCGTTCCGCGTCTTGAAAGCGGCTCCATGAAAAACGTGTGTCCGTCCTCCTCAAACGAATATATATTGGCCGTCCAATTCTCGGCCTTCTCGGACGAAACGCCGTCAATGAAGCTCACTCCGTTTTCCCTGTCATAGACTCCCATATCCACCGAGCTTTCAGAAATTCGGGTTATAAGCCACGCCTCTTTATGCTCCTCTATCAGCTCCAATATGTATTCCACAAGGCCAATGTCCGCCCCGGAAAAATATCTGAAGCACACCCTGACATTGCCGCCGCATATCATGCCAACACCCTCTATGTCATTCTGGCTCATATCATAGGCGGCCGTAAAGGAGCGTTTCTCTCTAAGAGCCTCGACTGACCTGAGCTTACACAGATACTCGGCCCTGCCGCCGCCAAGCGTTCCCTCGGTCGTTCCGTCGGCAAAGACTAGCATCTTCGCTCCCGCTCCCCTGGGCGTCGAGCCGGACGCGGATATTATCATGTTCAGCATTACGTCACGACCGCTGTCCAAGGCATTCTTTATTCCTCTGAAAATATTTTCCACATTTTTCACCCCGCTTATGTAAAAAGGCTCAATTACCGTATAACAGAGCCTTTTTAAAAATCGCTGTACAGTTTGGATCAATACTTATTGCCCACTATCTGTACCTTTATCATGTTGGTTGTTCCCGGTATTCCCAGCGGAAGTCCGGCTGTAATTACCGCCGTATCGCCCTTGTCAAGGCAGCCAAGCTCAACAGCTCTGTCCAGGCACTTGTCAAAAAGCGCGAACGTATCAAATTCGTCCTCAACAAGTATAGGCGCGACGCCCCAGACAAGATTAAGCCTTCTGCAAAGGTTTTCCGTCGTGGCACAGGCGATGATGTCGCAGCCCGGTCTGTATTTGGCGATGTTTTTTGCCGTTGTTCCCGATTTTGTTACCGTAAGCACCGCTCTGGCGTTAAGGTCATGGGCGGTAGTGCAGGTAGCATGGCTTATGGCGTCCGTTACATTGGGATTGGACTTTCTTTCCTCGCTGAAAAATCTCTTTTTGTAGTCTATGGCTTCCTCGGCCTTTGTGGCAATCTTGGCCATTGTCCTTACGGCCTCTACCGGATATTTTCCTACGGCTGTCTCGCCCGAAAGCATGATCGCCCCCGTTCCGTCAAATACGGCATTGGCAACGTCGGCCGTTTCCGCCCTTGTAGGTCTTGGGTTCTTCATCATCGATTCCAGCATCTGCGTCGCTGTGATAGTCATTTTTCCGGCCTTGGCGGCCTTTTTGATTATCATTTTCTGAATAACGGGTACCTCCTCATAGGGTATCTCAACACCCATATCCCCTCTGGCGATCATTACGCCGTCTGAGACCTGGAGTATCTCGTCGATATTCTCAACGCCCTGCCTGCTTTCTATCTTAGCGATAATAGCGATAGACGAGCAGTTCCTCTCATCGAGTATCCTCCTTATTTTAAGCACGTCCCCGGCGGTCCTTACAAACGAGGCCGCTATAAAATCAAAATCGTTGTCTACCGCAAAATTAATATCGGCAATATCCTTCTCGCTTATATATGGCATGGAAACCACCGTTCCCGGAAGGTTTACCCCCTTGTTGTTGGAAACGGGGCCGGGATTGACAACAACGCATTTCACGTCCGTATCATTCTTCTCGATTACCCTAAGCTCTATAAGGCCGTCGTCGATAAGCACCCTCGTGCCGATATTCACGTCCGCCGGAAAATCCTGATAGGTAACGGAAACAATATGCTCATCTCCCTCGACCTCCCTTGTAGTAAGCGTGAACTCCGCGTCGGTCTCGAGCATAATAGAGTTGTTTTTAAATTTTCCGACACGTATCTCAGGGCCCTTTGTGTCAAGCAGAGCCGCTACATATTTATTTTTCTTTTCCCTAAGCTCCTTAAGCTCCGCAAGCCTTTTCAAATGTTCATCATAATTTGAATGCGAAAAGTTAAATCTCGCTACATTCATTCCTTCATCTATAAGGCCCTCAAGGACGTTTATATCGTCCGTTGCCGGTCCTAAAGTACATACTATTTTCGTTTTTCTCATGATCTGTCTTCCTCCGCCGTTAAGCATTCAGTATATTATATGTCAGGGCGCGGTACTTTTATCTGTACAACGCCCAACTGTATTATATAGGCTAAACTCCACTTTGTAAATCAACATAAGGAAAATTTAACATTTCAATTTATAAATATTGCCTTAATTTAAAAACAAGGTCGTCCTCCAGCTTTATGATCTTATCAGCCATATCCCTTGCCCTTTCGTCAGCGGCCTCATATTCGTTTTTGAATCTGCAAAGAGTCTTTATTCCCATAGAGCATCCGTCGCTCATAAGCTCCGCAACGGTTTTATCGCTCTTTTCCGCCATAAGCTTCATGTTTATTTTTGTCCATGCCATCGCCTTCGCCATAGCGGACAGCTCCTTTTCCTCCGAATTGTTTTCCGCAAGAAGCGTGTCTATAAGCAGGCCCGTCTTTTCATGCTCGGCCTTGCTTTCCTCCAGCAGCTTCTTTAATTCCTTATTTTCAACCGCATCAAGTACCTCGTCAAGGGATTTCACCGCCGTTTTAACTCCGGCACAGCACTCCTTTAAAAGCTCAACTGTATCTGTCGTATTGGTTTTTTCTGCAATCATCGCAATTCCTCCTGTTTAATTTTTGAATATATTTTTTGTTAAATTGACTGATATTATTCTTGATTATATAATTAAATAATACAGACAGGACATACCCTGCGGCTCGCGAACCGGCCAAACGTCATTAAATCAAAGGAGTGAAAAAAATGAACGACAATCTGAAAGAAACAAAGGAATATTTCGACAATATAGCGCCGACATGGGATGATTTCAGCATAAACGATTCCGAGGGAGTACGTACCGCCGTAAGCCTTGGAGGAATAAAGGAAGGCTACAGGATTGCCGACATTGCCTGCGGAACAGGCGTGCTTTTCAATGATATTCTAAGTAAAGATCCGTCTGAGCTTTGGGGCATAGACCTTTCCGAAAAAATGCTCGAGGAGGCCGCTAAAAAACATACCGACAGCCGGATAAACCTCTGGGCCGGAGATTTTGAGGATTTTGGCGAGAAGGATTTCGACCTCGCGTTTGTATACAGAGCATATCCGCACTTTCCGGACAAACCGGCCTTTGCCAAAAAACTCTGCTCCATACTTAAAAGCGGCGGCCGCTTTGTTATCGCCCACAGCGAGAGCCGTCACGCTGTCAACCACAGGCACTCCGGCGGAGCCGCCGATATTTCTGATATTCTCGCTCCGGCTATAGAGGAAAGCAAAAATTTCACCGAGCTTTTTGACATAGATATAATTGCCGATACCGACTATATATATGTGATTTCAGGAACGAAAAAGTGCCCGGCATAAGCTTACCGCTTACGTCTTTGGACTGTAGACAAAGCTGATCCGGGTAATGGCCGGCCGAGGAAAACAAAGAGTTCAAAGTTGTTTTTCCGATGAACACCTCTGTATTCGCCCTACCGGCCCTTGATCGCCCTGACACCGGCTTTTTCCACGTCTTTTCCGGCGTTTTCGCATTCTTTGCTGTACTTTCTGACGGAATGTATACAGCCATCATTTTCATTGACACCCGCTCTCATCTGCTGTAGAATTAAATAAATACGCAGGGGTGCTGTGAACGGAAAATGCCTGTTCACCGGCTGAGAGAATTTTTCAACCCTTGATACGCATAGGCGTATCAAACCTGTTTGGGTAATGCCAAGTGCAGGGAGCTAAAAAGATTCTCACAGGGAAACGCCTGAGGAGCGTCTGAAAAAGAAAACATAGAAATAATTAAAAGTCCTAAACAGCGCGGATCGCAAGGCAACTTTTTAGTATCTATTGTTTCTTATGAGGACGCGACATGAGCCGTTTCCTTTTTTCTTGGCTGAATAGCCAATGCAGTAACAAATTACGCCACGGCAGCCGCAATTGGTGTTTGCAACGGGCGCGGGAAATTCAGAAATCATTTAATTTGACGCTGTTTTCGATCCGGACGGCGATACATTTGAAAGAAGGTCTAAATATGAAATCTATTAAAGAAGGTATGCTGCTTTACGCGGTTACGGACAGGAGCTGGCTAAGGGGCAAGACCGTTGCCCAACAGGTCGAGGAGGCCCTAAAGGGCGGCGCCACATTTATTCAGCTTCGTGAAAAGGAGCTGGACTACGCCTCATTTCTAGCCGAGGCCTTTGAGGTAAAGGCTATCTGCCAAAAATACGGCGTTCCCTTTGTGATCAACGATAATGTTGACATAGCCATAGCCTGCGGAGCCGACGGCGTACACGTGGGCCAGAGCGATATGGAGGCCGGAAACGTGCGTGAAAAGCTGGGCCCCGATAAAATCATAGGTGTATCCGCCCATACCGTTGAGGAGGCGTTAAGAGCGCAGGAAAGAGGGGCCGACTACCTTGGTGTAGGCGCCGCGTTCAGCACAAGCACAAAGGCTGACGCCGACACACTCTCCTTCGGACTTATGAGCGATATTTGCTCGGCGGTTGACATTCCCGTAACAGCCATTGGCGGAATAAACAAAAACAATATCACTAAGCTCAAGGGCATAGGTATTGACGGCGTCGCCGTAGTCTCCGCGATCTTTTCCGCTGACGATATTAAGTCGGCCACAGAAGAATTGCTCGCTCTCTCCAAGGAAACGGTTTCGGCTAAGGGCGAGATCAAAAAGGTACTTACGATCGCCGGCTCAGACTGCAGCGGCGGCGCCGGAATACAGGCCGATATAAAAACTATAACAGCCCATAAGCTTTATGCCATGAGCGCTATAACGGCCCTTACCGCCCAGAATACGACCGGCGTATACGGAATTATGGAGGCCACACCTGAATTTGTCGCCAATCAGCTTGACTGCATTTTCCAAGATATAAGGCCCGACGCTGTCAAGATAGGAATGGTCTCAAACAGCAAAATAATCGAGGTCATAGTAGATAAGCTTAAGGAATATAAGGCCGAAAATATAGTAGTTGACCCGGTAATGGTAGCCACCAGCGGCAGCAAGCTTTTGAGTGACGACGCCTGCGAGGCTCTCATAACAAAGCTCCTCCCCCTCGGAACCGTAATTACGCCGAATATTCCCGAGGCAGAGGTCCTCTGCGGCTTCGAGATAAAAAATACCGACGACATGATAAGAGCGGCGGAAAAGATCTCAACTATGGTTGACGGCGGAATTCTCATTAAGGGCGGCCATCTTGTTTCCACAGCCACAGACCTGCTCTATAAGGACGGCAAAATCTCATGGTTCTCGGCGGAAAGAGTTGACAACCCCAATACCCACGGCACGGGCTGCACGCTTTCGTCAGCTATTGCCAGCAATCTCGCCAAGGGCTACAGCCTCAATGAGAGCATAGCCAACGCCAAGGATTACCTGACAGGCGCGCTCAAGGCACAGCTCAATTTAGGCAGGGGAAGCGGCCCTCTTGAACATACCTATAATATAAAATATTAAACAAAAACACAAATGTCCTCTTAAAGAGGACGTTTTTTCCCTTGACATTGACAAAGTATATGATAAAATGACTTTATCACCATATGAAAAAGGAGAATAATGATGAAGGAAAAAGTCAGAGTAGCAATACTTGGATTAGGAACTGTCGGAAGCGGCGTATACAAGATCATTCAGGGCCAGAAGGAAGAATTTCCTCACAAGGTAGGCGCTGAGTTAGAGGTCGCTAAAATTCTTGTAAGGAACACTAAAAAGGTACGTGAAGGCGTTGACATGGAGCTTATAACAGATAAGTGGGAGGACATTATCAACGACGAAAGTATAGACATCGTTATAGAAGTTATGGGCGGTATTGAGCCTGCCAAAACATACATTTCGGAGGCCCTGCGGCACGGCAAGCACGTTGTGACGGCCAATAAGGACCTCATTGCGGAGCATGGCCATGAACTTCTTGAGCTTGCGGCTGAGCATAAGTGCGATCTGCTTTTCGAGGCGGCTGTCGCGGGCGGTATTCCCATTATCAGACCTCTTAAGCAGTGCCTTGCCGCAAACAATATAACAGAGATAATGGGTATCGTAAACGGTACGACTAACTTTATACTCACAAAAATGACAGATGAGGGCATGGAGTTTTCCGACGCTCTCCAGCTTGCCACAGACCTTGGATATGCCGAGGCTGATCCAACAGCTGATATAGAGGGTCTTGACGCCGGAAGAAAGATCGCTATCCTTGCCTCGATAGCCTTCAACTCAAGAGTTACGTTCTCGGACGTATATACAGAGGGTATTTCAAAAATCACGGCTAAGGATATTAAATACGCTAAGGAGCTTGGCTGTGTTATTAAGCTTATCGCCACGGCTAAAAACAGCGCCAATGGCATCGAGGTCCGCGTAACGCCTATGTTCATTCCCAAGTCGCACCCTCTCGCGTCGGTCAACGATTCATTTAACGCGGTATTTGTACACGGCGACTCGCTCGGCGACGCTATGTTCTACGGCAGAGGAGCCGGTGAGCTTCCTACCGCCAGCGCCATTATGGGCGACGTTGTGGACGTATGCAGAAATATGGCCTTTAACTGCAACGGCAGAATAGGCTGTACCTGCTACAAGGAGCTTCCTATCAAGTCAATGGAAGATATTGAGAGCAAATACTTTGTACGCACACTTCTTGAGGACCGCCCCGGTACGCTCGCGTCTGTCGCCAGCACCTTCTCGGGCAACAACGCCAGCATAGACCAGATGGTTCAGAAAACAAAGCACCCCGGCAGCGCTGAGGTCGTTTTCATCATCGATAACGTGAAGGAAAAGCTTTTCTTAAGAGCGATCAAGGAGCTTTCCGCAATGCACTATGTAAAAGAGATCTCATCTATAATAAGAGTGCATAACGATTTGAACTAAACTTTAGCAAAAACTCAAATATCCGCTTTACGGAAACGCAGTTTCCGTTAAAAAAGCTTTGAAGGGTCGCAGGGAAACTTTCGAGAAAGTTTCCCTGCTTTTTTTGCCCTGACTATTCATAATAATCCAAAAAACGGGCGGAATTGATTTCCGCCCATAGTCGATTTATTTTTGTCTTAATCTAATTTGCAAAGCACATTCTTCGGGTCAGGCTCACCCTTCATTATAGCCACAAAGTTATTAAGCGTTGTCTCCGCAATTGCGTGTGTCGCTTCCTTTGTGAAGAATGCCTGATGGCTTGTGATAAGCACGTTGGGGAATGTAAGAAGTCTTGAAAGCTCGTCATCACTGATGATCTCATTGGATCTGTCCTCAAAGAAATACTCGTCTTCCTCCTCGTATACGTCAAGGGCAACTCCGCCGAGCTTCTTTGATTTAAGTCCATCTATAAGCGCGGGTGTGTCAACGATGGCTCCTCTTGATGTATTTACTATGATCACGCCTTCCTTCATCAGGCCGATGGCTTCCGCGTTCACAATATGCCTCGTCTCGTCCGTAAGAGGACAATGGAACGTAATGAAGTCCGAACGGCTGAAAAGCTCCTCTTTACTTACATATGTTGCCTTAAGCCCTTCGGTGGGGTAAGGGTCATATGCCAGTATCTCAACGCCGAATCCCTGGAGAAGGTCGACCATTACCTGTCCGATCTTTCCTGTTCCGACAATTCCAACGGTCTTGCCGCGTATAGTAGAACCCATAAGTCCGTTGATACTGAAATTGAAGTCTCTGGTCCTCATATACGCCTTATGGATATTTCTGTTAAGCGACATAAGGAGCGTGAGCGCGAACTCCGCGACAGCCGCCGGTGAATAGCTGGGTACACGCAGCACATTGAATTTTCCCTCGGCGTATTTCAGGTCAACGTTGTCAAAGCCAGCGCATCTGAGAAGTATTGTTTTAATTCCAACTTTATTTAAAATCCAAAGTACATCTTCGTCAGCTTCATCGTTAACAAATATACAAACTGCGTCATTGCCTGAAGCAAGGATCGCCGTGTCCTTGTTAAGCTTCGTTTCATAAAATGTCACATAAATCCCACGTTCGCTCGCAAGAGGTTCAAACCACATTTTATCATATGGTTTGGTATCATAAAAGGCTATTTTCATAATTCTCCTCCTAAATAAATGATAAG